>NZ_SMKP01000015.1:0-91921 GCF_004349015.1 Nonomuraea diastatica | reverse complement strand
GCGTGTGGGGGCGCCATGGGGGCGCCGCGCAGGGCGGCGACGACCTCGTCCAGTCCGGGACGGGCAGCCGGGTTGGCGTCCACGGCGGCGGACACGAGCCCGCGCAGCGGTCCGTCCAGCGCGTCGAGGTCCTCGGCGGCCGGCGACGGGTTGCCGCTCGCGGCGCACGCCACGATCCGGCCCCACGTGTAGACCTCGGCGGCCTGCGACGGCTCCTGCTCAGGCGCGATGTACTCGGGTCGGGGGGCGGCAAGGGGAGCGGTGACCGCCGGGCCGAAGTCGGTGATCCGCAGCCCTTCAGGCCCGAGGATCACTCCGTCGGGGGTGAGGCCGCTACGGCGTACCCCCGCCTGGTAGATCGCGTGCAGCCCGGCCGCGATCTCGCCCGCCATGCGCCACAGCCCGGGTCCGGCGAAGGGGCCGCGCTCCAGCGCCTGGCCCAGCGTCTCGCCCTCGACATGCGCGCGCACCACGTACGGCCGCGCCGCGCGGACGTCGCCGCCCAGGACGCCGGCGACGAACGGCGAGCCGACCCTGCGGGACGCGGCGAGGTCGCGCTCCAGCCCGGGCAGCGCGGCGGCGTCGAAGGCCGCTTCGGCGGACGTGTCCGCGGCGAAGGTCCTGACGACGACCTGCCGCCCGGCCGGCGTGCGCGCCAGATAGATGACCGCGTCGCCGTCCTGCCCGAGCTCCGCGATGAGCGTGTTCCCGCCGATCTGCTCCTCAGATGGCGTGCCCACGATCCCTCCCCACTCGATGTGCCGACACGAGCTGATGATCCCGGTCACGACTTGCGAGCGGCTTAACGGACGATCACGCCCGAAATATGACCAGGCAAGGGCCCCGCCGGATCCTCCGCGTCACGGCGGTGGACGGTCGGGGCGCCGAGCCGGTCGAAGGCGTCGAACGCGGCCTGCAGGGGTTCGCGGGCGCCGGGCCTGCCGGGCCGATCCTGGGGTTGCTGCCGGGCGGGGGTCGGCGTGCGCGTGAAGGGTGCCCGAGAAGCACGGCGACGCCTCCGAAAGTTCCGCGGCGACGCCGTGCCGGCCTCGACGGTCCGGCTGACCGACGAACTGGGGGCTCACCTCCGGGACAGCATCACGTCCGCTGGGTCCGGTTGCCGGTGTCCGACAGTCAGTTCGGGGAACGCTT
The DNA here is from genome assembly GCF_004349015.1 of Nonomuraea diastatica. NCBI lineage: Bacteria > Bacillati > Actinomycetota > Actinomycetes > Streptosporangiales > Streptosporangiaceae > Nonomuraea > Nonomuraea diastatica. Next base: position 90,769 of record NZ_SMKP01000015.1, on the reverse strand, counting down.
CCGGCGCTTCGGGGATTCAGGCGAGGTCGGCGAGGTCTTCCTCGGTGAGGGTGATGGCTCGGGCGGCGAGGTTGGCTTCCAGATGGGCCACAGAGCTGGTGCCGGGGATGGCCAGGGTGACGGGGGACATCGACAGGAGCCATGCGAGGGCGATCTGGTGGGCGGTGGCGCTGTGGCGTCCGGCGACCTTGGCCACGGCGGGGTGCGTGATATCGGTCCTCCCGCCGCCGAGAGGGAAGAAGGGAACGAAGGCGATGCCGGCTTGGGTACAGGTGTCCAGGATGGCTGCCTCGTCCCGGCCGGCGATGTGGAAGTGGTTCTGGACGGCTGCGACGGGAGCGATCGTGCGGGCCTCGGCGAGGTGGTGGGCGTCGACGTTGCTGACGCCCAGGTGGCGGATCAGGCCTTCTTCGCGCAGGGCGGCGAGTGTCTCGAAGCGTTCGGCGAGTGATTCGCCGTGTGGCGGTGTCGTGGTGCCGATGCGGAGGTAGACCAGGTCGAGGCGGTCGAGGCCGAGACTCTGGAGGTTGGCTTCCACCTGGGGCCGGAGATCGGCGGAGGTGCCTTGGCTGAGACCGCTGGGGGTGGGGATGGGACCGACTTTGGTGGCGATGATGAGGTTGTCCGGGTAGGGGGCGAGGGCTTCGCGGATCAGGGTGTTGGCGTGTACGGAGCCGTCCTGGCCGCGGTAGAAGTCGGCGGTGTCGATGTGGTTGACGCCGAGTTCGACGGCGCGGCGCAGGACGGCGCGGCCGGACTCGGGATCGCGGGCGGGTTCGCCCGGACGGGATTGGGGCAGGCGCATGGCGCCGAAGCCGAGCCGGTTGGTCGTCAGGTCGCCGCCGAGGGCAAACTGGCTGGTCATGTCTCTCCAAGTGCTGTGATGTGGTTTCTCTGGGAAGGCCAAGCCGGCCTCCCCCTGGCGGGGTCCGGCGTGGCTCGCTGGAGCGGATGTGCGCTGTCCTGCCCTGCTCGTACGCGTGGATCGACCGCGGCGGCGCGCTGGAGCGGCGTCCGCGCTCGACGGGTCGAGACCGTGGCCGGCACCGGCCGGCGACGACCGCTCCAGGGGATCCCCTGGAGCGTGCCGCACGCGATCGCCGGGCCGGAACTGTCGACGAACGTGACCGTCTCCTCGAGCGGCGCGCGCCCCGTACGGACGTGGTCCACCGTGACGTCCTCGAAGCCGACGGAGATGCCGCAGAAGAGGATGAGCTCGTCCGGAGGGTGCAGGACCTCCGCGACGGTCTTGCGATACACCGACCACGCCATCTGCGGGCAGCTGTGCAGCCCCTCGGCTCGGAGCAGCAACATGACGGTCTGCAGATACATGCCGAGGTCGGCCCATTGGGGCGGCCCCATGTCGCGGTCGATGTAGCAGAACAGGGCGGCGGGCGCGCCGAAGCAGTCCCAGTTCTCGGCCGCGGCCCTCTGGCGCGCCTCCCAGTCGTCGCGTTCGATCCCGAGCGCGCCGTAGCGTTCCCGGCCGAAGGCGGAGCGGCGCTCGCGGTAGGGGGACTTCAGCGCGGGAGGGTACATCTCGTACTCCCGCTCGTCCCACGGGTCGCCGGCGGCCACGCGCTCGCCGGCGCGCTTCTTGATCTCGGCGAGCGGCTCGCCGGTCACCACGTAGACGTGCCACGGCTGAAGATTCGACCCGGACGGCGCCCAGGCGGCGGCTGACAACACGCGTTTCAGCGCCTCCAGCGGGACGGGCTGGTCGGTGAATCCGCGCACCGCCCGCCGGCTCGTGACCGTCTCATAGACATCCATGATCGTCACTACCTCGCCCTCTTGGGTTACATCTACGATCGTATCAAATGATATAGTATCATTCAATACGATTCTGGGAGAGCGATAGCCCATCTCGTGGGGCAGTGGCGCGCAGGCTTGTCTACGCCTTTCCGTCCTTGGGGTAGGCGATCCGGGTCAGCAGCTCCTTCAACTGCTCGGCCTCGCCGGGCTCCAGATCGGCGACCAGGCGCTCGGCCGGCGGCTCCGCCGCGACATGGGCGGCGTCGAAAAGCTCGACGCCCTGCGGTGTGATCTCCACCGCCCGCACCCGCCGGTCGCCCGGAACCGCCTTGCGTACGGCCAGCCCCTTGCGCTCCAGGTCGTCCACGACCCGCATGATCCCGGCCTTGTCCGCCCCTGTCGCCGCCGCCAGGTCACGCTGCACCGTGGGCCCGCGGTTCATCAGCACGATCAGCACGGCGAAATGCCGCAACTCGATGCCGAGCGGTCGAAGTGCCTCCGACATCACCGTGCCCGCACGCCAGTGCGCCTGGCGGAGGAGCAGGCCGAGGGCGAAAGGTGAGGTATCCCCGGGGCGGTCGGTCGCGCGCGAGGTGGTGGCTCTGTGGGGAACGTCGGCGGTCACGGCACCATGGTAACCGAATATCGTTGTACCTGAAACAGTATCAATCGATATTAAATAGGGTCCGGTGAACGCTCAGCCGCTGACCTGAACGCTCCATGACCACCGACGCGGCACCTCACTGGCGCCCGGGCGAGCGCGCCGCCGTCACCAGGCTATGGGGCCGAGGCGATCGACGAAGATCCCCGTCGGCCCTTCGGCCCCGACCATCGCGAGCCTGAGGATCGAGTCGGTGCCCTCGGTGACCGTCAGCTCGCCGGTGTGGAAGTTCATGTCGGTGGCGGCGAATTTGCGGTTGGCGACCTCTCCGGGTGTGGCGACGTTGAACTTGATCTCAGGGAGCGCCTGGGCGTACCGGACGGTGATCATGTTGAGAGCCGCCTTCGACGAGCTGTAGGCGAGCTCGTGGATCTTCGAGGAGGGCTGCTCCGGATCGGTCACGACCGTGAAGGAGCCGACACCGCTGGACACCATCACCACCCGCGGACAGTCCGCCTCCCGCAGCAGGGGGAGGAACGCGTGCGTGACCCTGATCGGCCCGTACACGTTGGTGTCGTAGACGGAGTGGATCTCGTCGACCGTCGCGTCCGCCGGCGCGATCGCCCTTCCTGACGCGCCGGCGTTGTTGATCAGCACATCCAGCCGGTCGGTGTGCTGCCGGACGAGCCGTACGGCGTCGGCCACCGACATGTCCGAGGTCACGTCCAGCGGGACCATGACCACGTTCACGCCGCCGGCGGTGAGCTTATCGGCGGCCGCCCGTCCCCGGCCCTCGTCGCGCGAGCCGAGGAAGATCGTCCACCCCTGCTCCCCGAGCCGCCGGGCCGCTTCGAAACCGAGTCCCTTGTTGCCTCCGGTGATCAGCACCGAGGTCTGTTCCGCGTTCGTCATGCCCTCTGAGACGATGTGGCCCGCGCGGTTGTGACACGTGAGCGATCTCATGCCGCGATGTCACAGATCGGCCGGCTCTCTCGTCTCATGTACGAGGCCCCCATGCCGAAGCCGAACACGAACTGGACTGGAATGACGCGAGAACAGGAATTCGAAGAGCTGCGACCGCTGCTGTTCTCGATCTCTTACCGGATCCTGGGCAGCGTGACCGAGGCGGAGGACGCCGTACAGGAGACCTGGCTGCGCTACGCGACCGCCTCGTCGCAACCGCGGTCCACCAAGGCCTTCCTCTCGGCGACGGTCACCAGGATCTCGATCGACGTGCTGCGTTCCGCCCGGGTCCGCCGGGAGGAGTACGTCGGGCCGTGGTTCCCCGAACCGCTGCTCGCCGACCCCTACGAGGACCCGGAACGCTCCGCGGAGCTGGCCGACTCGGTGTCGATGGCGGCGCTGCTCCTGCTGGAGCGGCTCAGCCCGCTCGAACGTGCCGTCTTCGTGCTCAGGGACGTGTTCAGGTTCGAGTTCGCGGAGGTCGCCTCGGCAGTGGGCCGTTCGGAGGCGGCCTGCCGGCAGCTCGTGTCGCGGGCACGCCGTCACATGCAGGAGGGACAACCCCGGTTCGAGACCGACCGGAGGAAACGCGAGGAGCTCGCCGGGCGATTCTTCGACGCGCTCAAGGAAGGGGACGTCGACAGGCTGCGCGAGCTGCTCTCCGCCGACGTTCAGCTGGTCAACGACGGCGGCGGCAAGGTCGGAGGCCCGCGCCGCGTCTCCGGCATGGACAAGGTCGTCAGGGTGCTGGCCGCCGCCGTGCCGTCGTTCATCACCCGGATCGGCGCCGTGGTGGAGCCTCTCGACGTCAACGGCCAGCCGGGCGCGATCGTCCGTGACCGCGACGGCAGGATCATCACCGCCTGGACTCTCGACATCCTCGACGAACACATCCAGACCATTCGCTCTTTGGTCAACCCGGACAAGCTCGGGCACCTGGGCCCCGTCGCGGACGCCGGCACGATCGTCCGCGAACACAAGCAGGCTCGCCGGCGACCGACATGACGTCACGCGTCCGGCGATCCTGACGGTTCGGTTGCCGAGATGCCCAGGGTGGCCAGGAACGCCGCGGCGGCAGGGGACGGAGCGAAACGACTCCAGATCAGGTGCTCCATGCGGGCAGGGGCGTCGCGAAGCTGGAGGACGGGCAGACTGGGGAGCTCGGAGACGAAGGCGGCGGGCAGCATCACGATGCCCAGGCCCTGCCGGACCAGGCGAGCCATGAAGTCCACATTCGTCACCTCGAAGGCGACCTCGCGCCGGACCCCGGCGGCCGTGAACGCCTCGTCCGATTGGGCCCGTGCGGCGGTGCCCGGGGGGAAGTCGACGAACGGCTCATCCGACAGCTGACGCAGGTCCACGCGTTCGTCGTCCGCCAGCGGGTGTCCTGGCGGCACCACGGCGACGAGTTCACCGCGCCCCAGCTCGCGGCCGCGGACGCCCTGGGGCCGCGGGCCCAGCGGCAGCCCAAGGAACGCGGCGTCCAGGGTGCCCTGCCGCACGCGTTCGGTCAGCTCCTCGCTCGCGCCGGAGCGGAGGGTGATGCGCACCTGCCGATGCCGCACGTGGAAGTGCTTGAGCGCGGTCGGGAGATCGACCGCCGCGACGGTGGGGATGGCGCCGATGGCGAGCCGGCCCCGGATCTCCCCGGAGGCGGCCGCCACCTCGGCGCGGGCTCGTTCGGCGGCGTCGAGAGCCTGGCGTGCCGCAGGGAGGAACGCCGCGCCGGCGGGGGTCAGCCGGACGCGACGGCTGGTGCGGTCGAACAGCTTGGCGCCCAGCTCGCGTTCGAGCCGTGCGATCTGGTGGCTCAGCGCTGACTGGACGACCAGGCACTGCTCGGCGGCGCGGGTGAAGTTGCTCGTCTCCGCGACGGCGACGACATAGCGCATCTGTTGCAGCTCCATGAATCAATCTTCATCCACGATCGGTCCGATGACAACAATGCATTGGACTCATGAATCCCCTCTCGCCGAGGCTTGGGGCATGACGGGGACGAGACCTCACACGGACGGCGGCGTGTCGCGCCGGCTGCTGATGCTCATGTCGGTGGCGACCGGGTTGGCGGTCGCGGGAAACTACTTCGCACAGCCGCTGCTCGACCTGATCGGCAGGGAACTGCGGGTCGGGCCGTCGGCGGTGGCGCTGGTCGTGACCGCCGCACAGGGTGGTTACGCGCTGGGGCTGATCCTGCTGGTGCCGCTCGGCGACCTGGTGGAGCGGCGGCGGCTGGCGGTGGCGCTCTACGCGGCGACCGCGGTGTTCCTGCTGGTGTCGGCCACCGCGCCCAACGGCACCATGCTCCTGGTCAGCACCGCGCTGACCGCGCTGACCTCGGTCGGAGCGCAGGTGGTGGTCCCGTTCGCGGCGACGCTGGCCGACCCGGCCGAGCGCGGCCGGGTGGTCGGCACGGTGATGACCGGGCTGATGCTCGGCCTGCTGCTGGCGCGGACCGCGTCCGGAGCACTGTCGGAACTGGGCGGGTGGCGGACGGTCTACTGGGTCAACGCGGTCCTGATGGCGCTGATGGCGCTGTTGCTGCACACCTTCCTGCCCCGGCTCGGCGGAGACGGCGGGCGCCTGACCTACTGGGGGCTGCTGCGCTCGACGGTCGCGATGTTCCGGTACGAACCGCTGCTGCGGTGGAGGGCCGGCCTCGGTGCCCTGAGCCTCGCCTCGTTCAGCGTGCTGTGGACGGCGCTGACCTTCCTGCTCGTACGGTCGCCGTACGGCTGGTCGGAGTCGGCCATCGGACTGTTCGGCCTGGTCGGTGCCGTGGGCGCGCTCACGGCCACGGTGGCCGGGCGGCTGGCCGACCGCGGGCACGTCCAGGTGGTGACCGGCGCGGGGACGGTCCTGCTGCTGGCGTCCTGGTCGGCGGTCGCGGCGGGGGCGAGCGCGCTGGTCTGGCTGCTCGTCGGCGTGATCGTGGTCGACCTGGCGCATCAGGCGGTGCTCAACAGCAGCCAGAACGTCCTCTACGCGCTCAGGCCCGAAGCCCGCAACCGGATCAACTCCGCCTTCCTGACCGCCTTCTTCGTCGGGGGCGCCGCGGGGTCCGCGCTGGCTTCGCTGGCCTGGGCGCACGGCGGCTGGACCGGGGTGTGCGTCCTGGGCGCCACGCTCTCTGCCGGGACCGTCGTGCTCTGGGTCCTGGAGCGCATCACGGTCAACCGGGCGGCGGGAAAGCTTTCGAAGACCTCCGTACACCAGGGACACGACCCGGCGCCGGCCGCCTCAGCCGACTGAACCATGCCGTCACCAAGGGAGAGGAAGAGCGTGTCCCGCAGCGTGCTGCTCACCGGAGCCACCGGAACCGTGTCCACCGCGCTGATGAAAGCGCTGGAAGGAGCCGATGTGGACCTTCGTGCTCTCGTCAGGGAAGGGTCGAAAGCGCAGGGCCTGCGCGAGCGGGACGTCGAGGTCTTCGTCGGCGACCTCGACGACGCCGGGTCGCTGCCGCCCGCCTTCGAGGGCGTCCAGGACGTCTGGCTGCTCACCCCGAACGGCCCGCGCGCTCCGGAGCACAACATGAACGCCGTGTGGGCCGCGCGCCAGGCCGGTGTGGAGCGCATCGTCCGCCTGTCCGTCGTCGGTGCCGCGCACGACGCGCCCAACCGCAGCGGCAGGCTGCACGCGCTGTCCGACCAGGAGACCGAACGCTGCGGCCTGCGCTGGACGATCCTGCGTCCGCACTGGTTCATGCAGAACCTGCTGAACGAGGCGGGCGACATCTCCGCCACCGGCGCGTTCTCGCTGAACATGGCATCCGCGCGGATCGGCATGATCGACGTACGCGACATCGCCGCGTGTGCCGCCCGGGTGCTCCTCGACGACCCGGGCCGCCACCACGGCCGGACGTACACCCTCACCGGTCCGCGCTCGGTGACGTTCGGCGAGGTCGCCGGCCAAGCGAGCCTCGCCCTCGGCAGGTCCATCGCGTACCTGCCGGTCAGCGACGACACCAGACGCGCGACACTCCTCGGCTACGGCGTTCCGCAATGGATCGTCGACATGCTCGAGGAGTACGCGCAGGCGTACGCCCGCGGCTGGGGGGACTTCACCACCGGTACGGTCGCCGACCTGCTCGGCCGGCCCCCGCGCGACATCGCCGGCTTCGTACGCGACCACGCCGCGGCGTTCACCTCGGCCGGCGGCGCCTGACCTCGCGCGCCGCCGGCGTCAGGCGAATATGGCCGATCAACGTGCTGCCGCCGCGTAGATGAGCCGGCCGTCCCGGTGGAAGGGCACCGGCGTGCCGTTGAGCACGACCTTGGCGGCGTCCGGCGCGGCGATCGCGATGGCCTGTGCCGGATCGGCGCTCGCCGTCAATCCGCTGCCGTCGATGCGTACGGTGCCGTCCGCGCCGACCTCCACGGCCAGGTCCTTCACCGGCTCCGGTGACGTGACCAGGATCGCGCCGTCAAGCTCGATCGACGTGCCGTCGACCATCACGATCGACTGGCTCGCGGCGCCGGTCCGGGCGTAGAGCAGCTTCCCGTCGAAGGTGTACGACCCGAACGAGCGCGATGCCCGCGTCGTCCATGACTTGTAGTACACCGCGTCGCCCCGCTCGCCGAGCCTCAGTCCCAGCGCGGTCGCCTGGTGCGTCGGGGTGGAGCCGACCGGGATGCGCTCCACCGCCACGGAAGGGTCTGCCGCTCCCCGGGACGGCAGCAGGAGGGTGTCGAAGGTCGTCCTGCCCGCGGCCGTCTTGACATAGGACGCGTATTCGGCGTCCTCCACCCGGTACATGGCCGGGGCGTAGGAGCCGTCCCTCAACGAGGCGGAGAGCTTGCCCGGGTCGGCGGGCACGACGCTGATGTTCCCGCCGTCGCCGAAGGCCGTGGTCGCCGCCTTCTGCCCGGACCTGAGTGAGGGGCTCGCCTCCGAGGAGAAGTGCCAGTTCTGCTCGTAGCGGTGCGCCGCGTCGTCCGCCGGCCTCAACCGGTCGGAGACCACCCACAGGCCCGAGGACAGGGACAGGACGGACCGTTCGTGCAGCGCCCCCTGGGAGGCTTCGGTGTGCGCGCCGATCAGGTCGAAGGCCGGGTTGGCGACCATGTGGGTGATCGCCCCGGCGGCCGTCGAGTCCTGCGCCCTGTTGTCGATCTCGATGGTGTTGTGCGCCTCCGTGCTCTTCCGCAGCCACTGCGCGCGCGGGTCCGAGCTGTAGTTGAACGTCCCCATGTCGGGCAGCAGCGGCCTGCCGTACGCGTAGGCGGTGATCCCCATCTCGTCGGCGTGGCTGTGACTGCCGCGATCGGCATTGAGCCGCAGGTAGGAATCCTCGGGGGCCCAGCCGGACCTGGACACCGCCACCCGGGTGTCGGGATACAACGACGAGGTGTGCGCGGGCTCCTGCCCCGAGGCGCCGGAGGTGCCGACATGGATCAGCTCCTCGTCGCCGAGCAGCTCTCCCAGCCTCCTGAGGGTCGAGCGCACGTCCTTGGGCTCGCTGTCGCCGTACACGGGGCCGTAGCCGTTGGGGAAGGTCTGGTCCATGAGGAAACGGGCCAGCTTGCGGAGCTTGGCCTTGGTCGTGGTGCTGAACTCGATCCCGTGCTCCCGCATGAACAGCGCGATGTCCACGTACTGGGAGGCGTAGGAGCGGGCGTACCCGTCCGTCGCCTCCCAGTAGCCCCCGTCGGGATAGGTGGAGTCGTGGAGCTGTCCCTCCAGAGAGGAGACCGCGTTGGCGCGCCACTTCGGCGCCCTGAAGAACTCCGGGAAGTACACGGCGGTGTGCAGCAGCGCGACCTTCTGGGTCTGCTTCCAGTTGGGGGCGCCCTGCACGCTCTCCTCAAGGTGCACCCCGGACCTGTTCAGTGCCTTGAGGATCTCGGTGTTGGCCTCGGGCGTCAGCGACGGGCTCTTGCGCAGGATCTCGTACGCCGCGATCCAGTTCTGCACGCGGCGCGCCACGGACAGACTGTTCGGGTACGATCCCGCCCCCTCGTCGGGATCGTAGGCGTCGGCGTCATTGACGAAGTCGGTCATCAGGTCGATAAGAGCTCGGGCGTGCTTCTCGTCACCGGTCTCCTGGTAGGCCACCGCCAGTGGCCCGGCGAAGAAAAAGCGGGGCAGCTGCACCAGATATTCCTTGTCGGCCCCCGCCGGCTGCTTCCAGTCGAAACCTCCCGGGTCGCCCTGCCAGGAGTAGGTGTACTGCACGGTGTTGGACCAGGTGCGGGAGTCCTCGGTGAAGGTGTCGCCGTTGCCGTACAGCATGACGTCCTTCTTCGCGTTGGCCGAGCCGGTCAGCGACAGCTCGGCCTTCGTCACCTTGGGCAGGCCGGCGAGGTCGAACTGCAGGTACGCCTTCCGCGTCGCCGCGCTGAACGGGCCCGTGCCCTGGTCGCTGACCTGCATCACGTACTTGTCGCCGTACTCGGTGCCAGGGTGGCCCGCCCAGATGTAGGTGTCGTGCGACGGATGGAGGGTCTTCACCGAGCCGTCGGCCAGCGTCAGCCGGAGCGTGGGCTTGCCCGAGCTCTTCTCCCCGCTGTCGAAGCGCGCGATCGCCGGGTCCTTGTAGCGGCTCATCAGGAAGAATCCGGTCCTGCCGCCGGTGACGCTGCTCGTCACGTCGGCCGTGACCGTCGACTCCTCCGGGCCGACCGTCAGCGTCTTGAGGTAGACCTCGCCGCTGTCCAGCGTCCAGATGTGGTCGGGTGTCAGCTCCAGGACGCCCGGCCAGGCGGTGTGCGAGAAGCGGCCCGCCGACGCGGCCGGACGCGCGCGGTAGTAGTCGAGCAACCTCCGCTTGGCCAGGGCGTAGTCACCGGCCTTGACGGCGCTCTGCACGCGCTCAAGGCCCGCGTGGGCGTAGGAGAACCGCGGCCCCACTTCCCAGGCGCCGTCGCTCCACCTGCCGAAGAACTCCACATCCGACAGGGAGTCCGCGGTGGCCTGCGGACCCAGCACGAGCAGCGGAGCGGCCAGGGTCAACGCGGCGAACGTCCTGGTCCAGGACCTGTTGAGAGACACGCCCGCAAGAGTAGGAGCACCCGGTATAGCGCGAGTATGTCGATGATCTGAGCTTGGCCCCCACCCGCGTCGCCCGATGCTGGACGGGCGGGCGGTGGCGGGACGGGCGGTGCCTACGCCTTGTGGACGACCCCGCACCACTGGTCGACTTCGGCCGGCAGGCTGCCGTCCCACTCCGGCTCGGGACGCCACCGCGAGCAGGAGACCCAGCCCGGCTCCACCATGTCGTAGCCCGCGAAGAACTCGGCGATCCGCTCGGGGGTGCGCAGCTTCAGCTTCGGCTGGGCGTCGATGTTCCACACGCGCACCGCCTCGGCCGTGGTCTCGCCGTTGACCGCTGTGGTGGTGTTGGCCACCGCCACGTAGCTCCCGGACGGCACCGCGGCCATCAGCTCGTCGACGATCCGCTGCAGCTCGTCGTCGTCGCTGATGAAGTGCATGATGCCCAGCAGCATGATCGCCACCGGCTGGGTGAAGTCCAGCGTCTTGGCCGCTTCGCGCAGGATGAAGGACGGGTCGCGCGCGTCGGCGTCGATGTAGGCGGTGGCGCCCTCCTCCGAACTGGTCAACAGGGCTCGCGCGTGCACCAGCACCAGCGGGTCGTTGTCGACGTACACGACCCGCGTTTTGGGAGCGATCTGCTGCGCGACCTCATGCGTGTTGTCCTGGGTGGGCAGCCCGGTGCCGATGTCGAGAAACTGCCGGATGCCCGCTTCGGCGGCCAGAAAGCGTACGGCCCGCCCCAGGAACAGCCGGTCGGCCCGCGCGAGCTCGACCACCACCGGGAAGATCTTCTTGACCCGGTCACCGACCTTCCGATCGACGGGAAAATGATCCTTGCCGCCCAACCAGTAGTTCCAGATCCGTGCCGTGTGGGGCACGTGCGGCTGGAGTTTGTGTTCACTCGGGCTCTCGTCAGCCATGATCAATCCTTCTACGGGCCAGAAATGCCGAATGCCCAGTCTAGGCGTACTTCGGGATCTTCGTGCGTGCCCGGGAGCGAGCTCAAGAACGCCCGCGACGGCCAGGTCGCTCCGGTCATGGCTGGAGTACGACCCGCCGAAGTGCCGCCCAGTGGGCTGTGGGACGGCCTGGTGGGTCGCATGTCGTGACGTAGCCGCTCGGCCGTCGGCCATGGAGTTCTCGTCGGCACCGGGCACGCGAGGAATTGCGGAGCGAATCGCTCCGGGCTAGTGTGGCGCTTAATCGGAGCAATTCGCTCCGATTATGTGGCGAGTCACGACCGAAGGGAATGACGACTCATGATCAATGTCGCGATCATCATCGGGAGCACGCGCCCCGGGCGTAATGGGGAGGCGGTGGCCCGCTGGATCCACGACCTCGCCGCGGAACGCGACGACGCCCGGTTCGAGCTCGTGGACCTCAAGGACTTCGGCCTGCCGCACCTCGATGAGGCGATGCCGCCCGCGATGGGCCGCTACGACCTTCCCCACACGAGGAAATGGGCCGACAAGATCGCCTCCTTCGATGCCTACGTGTTCGTCACGCCCGAGTACAACCACTCGATCTCCGGCGCGTTGAAGGACGCCATCGACTTCCTCTATGGCGAGTGGCACAACAAGGCGGCCGGATTCGTCGGCTACGGGAGCCTGGGCGGAGCGCGGGCGGTGGAGCACCTGCGCCTGATCATGGGCGAGTTGAAGGTGGCCGGCGTGGGTGCCCAGGTCGCCCTGTTCCTGAGCAGCGACTTCGAGAACTTCAGCACGTTCAACCCGGCGGCCCACCAGACGCGCGCCGCCACCGCCATGCTGGACGAGGTCGTCGCCTGGGGCGGCGCGCTGAAGGAACTGCGCGCCGGCGGTGCGCCGGCCCATACGTGACGGACGTCCCCCTCCTGGGCGCCCTGCGCTCCTGCGGCCGGTCATCTCGCGCCGCCGAGCGGCTGATCGATCTCGTCGCGAGGGAGGCGGGCGAGCGTGACGGCCAGTACGGCGACCACCATGGGGACGATGCCCGCCACCAGAAAGATCCACTGGTTTCCCCAGGCGGCCGCCGCCGGCCCGGCCAGCGCCATCGACAGGGGAGCCGTGCTGAGCGAGACGAAGAAGTCGAGGCTGGAGACCCGGCCGAGCATGGCGGGCGGCACCCGGCGTTGCAGGAGTGTCCCCCAGATCACCATGGCGCCGGAGGTCAGGGCGCCGTGGACGAAAAGCGCGGCCATCATGATCCACAGCTGGTCGGTCGACCCGAGCGCGAGGAGTGGAAGGCAGCCCGCGGCCCAGGCCAGCAGCATGACCGACAGGTAGCGGCGGGGGAGGGGCAGTGCGGACATCGCGAGCGAGCCGACCACCCCGCCGAGGCCCCGGCTGGCGAGGGCGAGCGCGAACTCCTGCGGTCCGCCCATTCCCTGGTCGCGGACGACGAACGGCAGCAGGACCTGGACCGGCCCGTTGGTGACCAGGACGAACATGACGGCGAATGCGAGCGTCGCGATCAGCCACGGCGTCGAGAGAAGGTAGGCGAACCCCGCGCCGAGGTCGCCCACCGCCGACCGGACCTGACGACCTGCGCGCGCCATGGTCCCGTGTGTCTCCGGCTCGTGTGTCTCCGGCCCGCGTACGGCGGTCTCGCGCGGCTCGAACCGGCGTATGCCGATCGCGCACGCCGCAGCGAGGAGATGCGCGCCGGCGATTCCTGCCAGGGCCATGCTCGGCGCGAAGAGACTGATCAGCGCGCCGGCGGCGGCGGGCCCGACCGCGTGCGTCAGCGTCGGTCTCAGCATGCTTTCGATCCCGTTGGCCGCGAGCAGGTCGTCCTCGGCGACCGCGGCGGGAACGAGCGCCGAGTAGGCGGGGTAGAAGAATCCGTCCGCGATCCCGAGGACCGCGGCGACCGCGATGAGCTGTGCGGGAGTGAGCAGGCCCATGGCTCCGGCGACCGCGGCCGAGCCGACGGCCACCGCCTTGGCGATCTGGGTGATCAGGATGATGCGCCGCCGGGACGCGCGGTCGGCGACGACACCTCCTAGTAGGGCCGTCGCGACCAGCCCGATGCCGCTCGCGGCAGCGATCAGGGAGAGCTCGGACGGGCCCGCCCCGATCGCGATCACCTGCCACGCCACCGTGACCGACCACATGCCGCTGCCGGCCAGGCTCAGGGCGAGCGAGGTCGCGAGAAGCCGGTAATGACCCGTCCGGAACGGCCGGAGCGGCCGGGGGAGCCGGCCGCGCCGGGGTGCCGGCTCGCTGTCCTCGCGATCGGATGTGCTGGTGGCCATGGTGTCCCCTTCGATTGCGGAGTGATTCGCTCCGCATCGAACCATAGACGCGGAGCGAACCACTCCGCAAATGGGTAGAATGCCGCCATGACGGCTTCGCGTTCATGGCGCAGCAAGGAGGTCGCCAGAAACGACCGGGCGTTGCTGAGGGCGGCCCGCGAGGTGCTGGCGGTGGACGGCGCGCACGCGTCGGTGGCCGCGATCGCGGCTCGGGCCGGCGTCGGAGTGGGCTCGCTCTACCGGCGCTACCGCACGAAACAGGAGCTGTTCCAGCGACTGTGCCTGATCGCCCTGCGGGAATACCTCGACGCGGCGAACGAAGGCCTGGCCATGGACGATCCGTGGGCGGGCCTGATCCACTACGCGATGGCGTCGATCCGGTCGGGCCCGGGCTCGCTGGCGCCGGTGGCCGGCACCTTCGACGTCACCGACGAGATGACCGAGCTGGCGGAGAGGGGCGATCGTGCGGTGGCCGAGCTCGTCGAACGCGCGCACCGGGCCGGGGCGCTCCGAGCCGGGGTGACCGCGGTCGACCTCGAACTGCTCATCGAGCAGCTCTCGAAGTCCCCCCTGCAGGAGCAACTGCAGCGCCAGGGCCGGATCGAGCTGTACGACGCCGCGCTGAACGCGCGAGAGCGCATCATCACCGCCGCGCTCGACGGCCTCCGGGCCGCACCAGCGGGGCCGCTGCCGGGCCAGGCCCCTGGATACGAGCTGTTCACCAGGAGATGGGCGCCACCGGAGGACGGGCAGCCGGCCTCTGAGTGAAGGAGCCGGCGCCTCGGGCACCGCGCGTTCTTCGACGATGCCCGAGGCGCCGGCTCTGCGTGTCGGCCTTGCGCGTCGGCTCTGCGCGTCGGCCTTTGTGTGTCGACTCCGCGCGCCGACTCCGCGCGCCGACTCCGCGCGCCGACCCTGTGCGCAGGGTCAGCGCGCCGGCTCTTTGAAGCGGTCCGCGTGCTCGGCCGTCCACTGGGCGAACGTGCGCGCCGGCCGGCCGAGCACCCGCTCGACCGTGTCGTCAACGGTCGTGGCGGCATCGTCGGGAGTGGCGTACCAGCCGACGACGTATTCGGCGTCCTCACGGGACACCCCGGTGGCCGTCAGCCTCTCGACGGCCTGTTCATGCGTGATCGGGACGAGAACGATGTCGCGGCCGACGGCCCGCGACAACATCGCGATCCGCTCGCGCGTGGTCAGCGTCTGCGGCCCGGTGAGGTTGTAGGCACGCCCCGCATGGCCGTCGTCGAGCAGGGCGACCGCCGCCACCGCCGCTATGTCGGCCTCGTGGATGATCGCGCTGGGAGAGTCGTACGGCTCGCGCACGACCCCCTCGGCCCGGATGGACTCGATCCAGCCCAACGTGTTGGACATGAACTCCTGCGCTTCCAGGCGTGTCCACTCCACACCCGACTCCGCCACGGCCTGTTCGACCGGCCCCACGCCACCGCCCCACAGCACGGTGATGCGCCGTACACCCGCGTCGACCGCACGCCGTACCAGCTCGGGCCCGGCCTCGGCGAGCCCCGCCGTCACCGTGATGTGCAAGCGGCTGACGCCATCGAGTGCGGCGTCCAGCTTCTCCGGTGCGGTGTGCGTGCCCTCTGTCAGTTCCGCCTCGGACGGCAACCTTCCCGCGGCCGCCGCCGGATTCCGCGTCAGCGCTCGAACGCGCTCTCCCCGGCGGATCAGCTCCGCCACCACGTGCCGGCCGGTGTTCCCGGTGGCACCCGTAACCAGTGTCGTCACGTTGAGCTCCTCTCCTTGATGGGGATGCTAGAAGCTCGACTTAACTTGAGGTCAAGGCGGAAGGCGTCAGCCCGAGCGCGTGGCGAGGCCGTGCAGGATGTCGACGACCTCCTGGGAGCGTGGCGCGAAGTGCGGGACGTCCACGGTGTGCACGTCGAAGGGGTTGCCGGGGGTGAGCCGGTCCGCCTCGGCGATCCACCGGTCCTGCAGTTCAGGGGGGAGGAACCGGTTCTGGGCGAAGCGGATGAAGGTGCGCGGGACCCGGCCCCAGGTGTCCGGGTTCCCGCGTGCGTCGGTGACGACCAGGCTCGCGGGCTCGTCGGGCTGGAGCTGGTTCCGAAGGGCGCGGACTTCGGCGTCGGAGCAGGTGTGGGCGTTGAGCGCCTTGAAGGCCGCGTGCTGCCGGGGGTCGTCGCGGGCCCAGTTGATCCTGATCACGCCGAGCCGCTCGATCATGTCGCGGAGGTCGACCATCTCACTGAAGGCCCGGTGCTCTTCGGTCTCGATCGCGCCCGGGGTGTAGGCGGACATGGTCGGCAGGTCGGTGCAGCAGAACGCGCTGAGGTAGACGAGACGGGCGAGCAGGTCCGGCACGCGGTTGGCGACCAGGTTGAGGATGACCCCGGCGGAGGCGTGGCCGGCCAGGATGACCGGGCCGTTGGGGTGGGCCCGCCGGACGATGTCCTCGACGTGCGCCACCATGTCGTCCGAGGTGATCGAGGCCGTCGGCGAGGGTTCGGTGGCGAGGGCTTCGAGGTCCTGCGAGAAGTAGGAGCCGGGGATGTGGGCGTCGGTCCCGTGGCCGGGCAGGTCGACCGCGAGCGCGCGGTGCCCGCGCAGCGCCAGCTCCTGCGTCGTCCATGCCCAGTACTGCGCCGATGCGTAGTTGCCGTGGACGAAAACGAAGGTCGGCTGTGGCATTTCCTGGAGATTCCTTTCGGATGGTGATCGGACGTTCGGTTTCGGCGGTCAGCCGGTGATCACGGGCTCTCTGTCCGGCGCCGCTCCGGCCGGGTGATCGCGGTGGGCGTTGCGCAGGAACACCGGGACGGCGAGGGCCAGCGCGGCGATGACGATCGCGGCGGCCACCATCGCGGTGCGCATGCCGGAGGCGAACGCGTCGCGGGCGGCCGCGAGCAGCGCGGCGGCCGGCTCCTCTGACAGCCGTCCTGCCTCACGGACCGCGCCGCTGAGCGACTGCGCCGCGGCGCCGGCGGTGCCGGGCGTGGATTCGAGGATCAGCGCGCGATACACGGACGCGCCGATCGTGCCGAGGAGCGCGACCCCGCAGGCGGCGCCGAGCTTCTGGCCGGTCTCCGACAACCCGGACACCGCGCCCACCCGCTCGGGCGGGGCCATGGTGACGACCAGGCTGGTGGTCGTCGACAGCGTCACGGTGACGCCCAGGCCCATCAGGACGCTGCCCGTGGCCACGTGGCCGGGCCCGGACCCGGTCTCGACCGTGCCGAGGACGGCCAGGCCCGCGGCGGCGAGGGCGAGACCGCCGCCCGCCAGGAAGGCCGGGCGTACGCGCCGCGCGAGTGCGGCGGCGCTGAGCGCTCCTGCCATGCCCGCCGCCGCGCCGGGCAGTGCCACAGGCCGGCGTGCAGCGGCGGCAGGCCCGCGACGAGCTGGAGATACTGCGAGTTGAACAGGCCCGCGCCGAGCAGGGCGAAGGAGCCGGCGAAACCGGTGCCGACCGCCACGCCGAACGCCGGACGGGCGAAGAGTGTCACGTCGACCATCGGATCGGGGTGGCGGCGCTGCCGTGCGACGAGCATCGTGCCGAGCGCAAGACCTGCGGCGATGGACGCGACGGGGACCGGCGCGACGCCCCCGGCGGCGATGGACTTGGCGCCGTAGATCGTGGCGAGCGTGGCCGCCAGGGCCAGCCCGGCGCCGGGCACGTCGATCCGTCGGCGGCGGCGCGCGCGGAACTCCGGCAGGACCATCGGCGCCAGGACCAGCAGGAGCGCCATCACCGGGACGTTCACCAGGAAGACGGCGCCCCACCATGCGTACTGCACGAGCGCGCCGGCCAGGAGCGGTCCGAGGCCCGCGCCGACGGCGGAGCCCGCGGTCCACACGCCGATGGCGACCCTGCGCTGCCCCTGATCGGTGAACAACCGGCGGATGAACGCGAGAGTCGCCGGCATCAGCGTGGCGCCGGCCACGCCGAGCAGCGCCCGCGCGCCGATCAGCGTGGCGGCGGTGGGGGGTGGGCGGCGACGGCCGAGGCCACGCCGAAGCAGGCGGCTCCGGCGAGCAGCAGCCGGCGGCAGCCGATCCGGTCGCCCAGGGCCCCCATGGGGATGAGCAGCCCCGCCACCACGAACGTGTAGATGTCGACGATCCACAGCAGCTCGGTGCCGCTGGGCGCGAGGCCGACGCTGAGCGGCGGCAGCGCGAGGTAGAGGACGGTGACGTCCATCGACACCAGCAGGACCGGCAGCACGAGCACGGCCAGTCCCGTCCACTCGCGCCGACCCGCGCGACCTCCTGCTTGCTCCACGCTCAGTGATAGTACATCTGTCTCACATGAGCGTCTAGTACGAGCGTCTCAGAAGCTCGATCAGCCGGGAGCGGACTCCCTCTGCCCACCGGACGCGATGGTCCGCACCGCGAGGGCGAGGTCCTTGCCGGAGGGGACGCCGGCCGGGTCGGTCATCCACTGCACGATCAGGCCGTTCATCAGCAGGTAGTAGAGCGTGGCGACGGCTCGCGCCGACGCGTTGTCGACGTCGTCCTCGGCCTGCCGGTAGCGGTGGGTGAACTCGTCGATGGCTTCGGCCTGGGCCTGGGCGAACGTTTCCCGCAGCTCCGGCACGTGCGAGAGCTGGCCGAGGTTCTCCATGGCGGCGACGATGACCTGCCGGTGTTGCGGAAAGGAGTCGATCATGTGGCTCCAGGTCGCCTCGAACCGCTCGGTCGCGTCCTCCTTGGAGGCGGCGGCGCGCAGGGCACGGCCGAACTCCTCGCCCAGTCCTTCCGCGGTCGCATCGTAGAGCGCCGCGTTGAGCAGCTGTTCCTTCGAGCCGAAGTGATAGCCGATGGCGGCGAGGCTGGTCCCCGCCGCGGCCGCGATGTCGCGAGCCGTGGTGCGCGCGTACCCCTTCTCGAGCAGGCAGCGCTTGGCTCCGGCGAGCAAGTCTTCACGGTTACCCATACCCGCAGACCCTATCAAACGGAAGTCTGAGACAATGTCTTGCACGTTTGTCTTAGACGTTTATATGGTGGCGAGGCATGAGACAGCTCAACACCACAGCAACAGGCAGAGAACGGGTGGGCCTGGCCGTCCTCCTCCTCGTGTGCACGCTGGCCGGCGTGGACCTGGGAGCCAACCTCCTAGCCGTGAACGAGCTCACTCGCCGGCTCGACATGAGCGCCACGCAGAAGTTGTGGGTTCAGGACGTCTACACGTTCGTCATGGCGGGCCTCCTGGTCGCCATGGGAGGGCTGGGCGACAGGATCGGCCGCCGCCGGCTGCTGATGCTGGGCGCCGCCGGCTTCGCCACGGCGTCACTCGTCGCGGCGTTCGCCACGTCCGCAGATCTGCTCATCGCCGCCCGTGCCGCGCTCGGCGTGGCAGGGGCGACCCTGATGCCCTCCACGCTCGGGCTCATCCGGGGCATGTTCCACGTGCCCGAGCAGCGCAGGGCCGCCATCGCCGCGACCGTGGCGGGCGTCACCGTCGGCTCCGCCGTGGGCCCGCTCATCGGCGGTGTGCTGCTGGCCGTCACGACCCGGCCGACGTCGGTCTACCTGATCAGCGTGCCCGGCATGATCGCGCTGCTCGTCCTCGGACGGTTCCTGCTGCCGGAGATCCGCAACCCCGACGCGCCGCCGTTCGACCTCGTCAGCGCCGCACTGTCGGTGGGTGCCGTGTTCCCTGTGGTGTACGGGCTCAAGACCATGACGGGGTCGGGCATCGGCCTCCTGCCCATCGCCGCCGTGCTCGCGGGCGGCGCGTTCGCCGCCGCGTTCGTGGCCCGGCAGTTGACCCTGCCCAGGCCCCTCATCGACCTGTGGCTGCTGCGGCACCCCACCTTCGGCGCCGCGATCGTGCTCAACCTGCTCGTCATGTTCGTCCTGATGGGCTTCTCGCCCCTGCTGATGGAGTACCTGCAGGCGGGCGCGGGCCTCGACCCGGCGGTGGCGGGCGTGGTCCAGATCGCCTCGCCGGTGGTCATGGTGCTCGCGATCACGGGCGCCACGCTGCTCGCCAGGCGCGGCCTGCGTACGGGCACCCTGATGATCGGGGGCTTCGCCGTGGCGACCCTGGGCATGGTGGCCCTCACTCAGGTCACGGCAGGGACCGGAGCGCTGCTCGTCATGGTCGGGGCCAGCCTGCTCGCCGCCGGCGCCGGAGTGGCGACCGCGCTGGTCGCCGACACGATGGTCGCCACCGCGCCCCAGCAGAAGGCGGCGGCCGCCGGCGCGCTGTCGGAGACGGGCAAGGAACTCGGCTCCGCGCTCGGCATGGCCGTGCTGGGCTCCATCGGGGCCGCCGCCTACAGCATGCGCATGGACGCCACGGCTCCTGAGGCAGTCCCGGCCACGGCGCTCGACGCGGCCCGCGAGACCATCGGCGCCGCTCTGGCTACGGCCGCCGAACTCCCCGGCGGCGTAGGCGCGGCGCTGGCAGAGGCCGCGCGGCAGGCGTCCGCGCAGGCGATCAACGTCGTCGGGGTGGCCGGCGCGGTCGCCCTGATCGCCGGAGCCGTCATCGCCGCCGCCTCCATGCGCCGCACCCCGCGCCACGCCGCACCCGCGACGGCCGAACCCTCGACCGGCCGTCTCTCCCCCAACGGCCGCCGCTGACGCGCCCAGCCCGCCACCCTGCAGGCGCTCATCGACCGCAAACGACGACACCCCGAAGAAAGCGAGACGACAATGCGCAACCAGACCATCCTCATCTCCGGCGGCGGCATCGCCGGACCGGCGCTGGCCTTCTGGCTACGGCGCTTCGGATTCACCCCGACCGTGGTGGAACGGGCCCCCAAGCTCCGGGACGGAGGCCAGGCAGTCGACTTCCGCGGCGCCGCCCTGGAAGTGACCCGGCGCATGGGCCTCCACGACGCCATCCACCGGGCGCGCACCGCGATGGGCGCGGTCAGCTACGTCGACGCCAGGGGCCGGCACCGGGCGACGTTGCCGGCCGAGATCATGAGCGGCGAGGTGGAGATCCTCCGCGGCGACCTCGTGCACATCCTGCACAACGCCACGCGCGACGACACCGAGTACATCTTCGGCGACTCGATCGCCGCGCTGGACACCAACGATCATGGCGTCCAGGTGACCTTCGCCTCAGGCGTGGCCCGCACCTTCGATCTCGTCGTCGGCGCCGACGGGCTGCACTCCAACGTGCGGTCCCTGGCCTTCGGCGACGAGTCGCAGTTCAGCCGCTACCTGGGCTACCACCTGTCGATCTTCACCGTGCCCAACTTCCTCGGCCTCGAATACACCGGGCACTTCTACAACGTGCCGGGCAAGCTCGCGGGCATGTACAGCGCCCGGGACAACACCGAGGCCCGCGCCCTGTTCTACTTCGCCTCGCCGCCGCTCGCCTACGACCACCGCAACGACGAGCAGCAGAAGAAGATCCTGGAGCAGACGTTCGCCGGGGAGGCGTGGGA
Source organism: Nonomuraea diastatica (assembly GCF_004349015.1). NCBI lineage: Bacteria > Bacillati > Actinomycetota > Actinomycetes > Streptosporangiales > Streptosporangiaceae > Nonomuraea > Nonomuraea diastatica. The sequence continues at coordinate 69,837 of NZ_SMKP01000015.1, read as the reverse complement.
GACGGGCCGGCTGCTGAAGGAGATGTGGAACGCCCCCGACTTCTACTTCGACTCCACCACCCAGATCCGGCTGCCCTCCTACTCACGCGGCCGCGTCACCCTGCTCGGCGACGCCGGATACTGCGCGTCCACCCTGTCCGGCGGCGGCAGCGGCCTGGCCGTGGTCGGGGCGTACGTGCTGGCGGGCGAGCTGGCGCGCGCCCACGGCGACCACGACGTCGCCTTCGCCGGCTACGAGTCGCGGATGCGCGGCTACGTCGCCGCCAACATGAAGCTGGCCGAGGGCTCGGGAACCTGGCTCGTCCCGCCGTCCGACACCTGGATCCGGATGCGGAACCTCAACTACCGGCTGCTGCCGTACATGCCGTGGAAGGGCCTCATCACCAAGACGGCGAGCCAGGCCGCGAACGCCATCGACCTCGAGGACTACGGTCCGTGACCCGCGAGCACACGGGGCCCGCGCCCGTCACGCGGGCACGAGCGCCGCCAAGGGGACGTGGTGCTGGCCCGCGTGGACATCCCGATCGCGCAGGCTGCCCTGGGCGACGGGCCGGGGATACGAGATCTTCACGACGTTGAGTGCGGGGATGCGGAAGATCTGGATGTCCGCCGGGTCGAGGTCGTACAGCCGCGCGATGACCTCCTCGTTGATGAAGCCCTCGTCGGCGACGGTCGCGTAGCCTCGGCGTCGCGCATGAAGAGCTCCATGGTGACCCAGAACGGGCCGGCGTTCTTGGAACGGACCTCCAGCGGACCGCGCTCGCTCTCGGCCGGCGAGGTGGCGAAGGCCAGGCTGGGCAGGTGATCCATGTCGGGGGTCGGGAGATGGAGCATCAGCGGGTTCGCGATCTTGGCGACGGCGGTGGCGGTGGCCTGGTCCGGGGCGTTGACCAGCATCATCACTCCGACCTCCCGAGGTGGCCCGGCCGCTGGATCGATGGCCCAGCACGGCGTTGTACCCGTACGGACGGATGTCCACGGCGTATTCGGAAGGTCCGAGGCCCAGTGTCTGCCGCACGCGCCCGGCGAGGATCTCGCGCAGCAGCGCGACCCACTCCTCGATCTGGGCGAGGATGTGCGGGTCCCGGATCGCGGTGAAGGACATGGTCTCGTAGCCGGTGACGCGGGCCCCTTCGAGTTTGATCGTGTGCTGGTCGGCGGGCTCGAAGCGGGAGCCTTCGACGCGGACGCGGCGGTCGTCCAGCGCGGTGTAGGTCGCGTCGGTGACCACCAGCGTGCCCGCGGGCTCCCGCATCCGGAACGGGTCGACGGTCTCGTAGAGCATGTGGGCGCAACGAGGCGGTGAACGCGTGCGCGGCCAACCCGGTGCTGATTCGGCTCCTTGAACAGTCGCAGGTCTTCTCCACGTCCGAGCGCCGGGCCCTGCGCCTCGAAAAGATCGCCGAGGACGACCGCTTCGGGCTGGACCGCTACGCCACGCACCGCGCCCTGGTGCGCGCCCGGGGGCACAGCCGATTCCCCCGCCGGCGGATCGGTCCGTTTACTTTCCTGATCGCGGGTATGGGCATGAGCCCGAACGAGTCGATCAGCGCGCGGAGGTCGCCGCATGCGAGCCGTTGTCGTCAACTGCACCCTCAAGCCGGCCCCCGAACCGTCGAACACGGGCGCGCTGGCCGACGTCGTCGCCGGCGAGCTGCGGGAGCGCGGAGTCGAGATCGAGACCTACCGGGCGGTGGACGAGAACATCCTGCCGGGGGTGCAGACCGACATGGGGAACGGTGACGGATGGCCGCGGATCCACCGGAGCCTGCTCGGCTCCGAGATCCTCATCGTCGCCACCCCCACCTGGGTGGGGCATCCGTCGTCGCTGGCCCAGCGGGTGATCGAACGGATGGACGCCATGTTGTCGGAGACCGGCGACGACGGGCGTCCGGTGGCCTACAACCGGGTGGCCGGAGTCGTGGTCACCGGGAACGAGGACGGCGCCCACCACGTGATCAGCGAGATCGCCGGCGCGCTGGGCGACATCGGCTACACCGTCCCCGGCCAGGCCTGGACCTACTGGCACCTCGGCCCTGGCCCTGGCCCCAACTACATGGACTCCGAGAAAGGGCGCGACTGGTCCCACAGGACGGGCCGCGCCATGGCGTGCAACCTGCACGCCGTCGCCCAGGCCCTGGCCGCCAAGCCGGTGCCGCCCCCGCCGGGCTAGGGCCTGTAGGGTCCGGGCAGGTCATCGTTCGCGGGCGAGCCGTTCTGATAGCCCGATCTTAGCTGTCACACAGCCCTTCAGTGGGCTCGTTTCATCGTGAAGCCGCAGGTCAGGGTGCTGGTGTGATCGGGTAAGGGCGGGCGTGCTCGTGCTGGTGGCGCGCCCAGCTCCTCGCCGCCCGTGAGGCTTGTGTACACGAAGGATGTTTCCCGGGACATTGGGGATCTTGACCGGCGCAACCGGGCAGGAGCGTGACGACGACCCGGTCCTGCCCTAGGAGGCTGAGGCCGCCCTGCCGGGCGGGAAGGGACACCGCCGAGCCGGGCGCCCGGGTCAGCCCTTGGGCGGGACGGGGTCGTTGCCGGGGGCGATCGTGCGCTGGTCGCGTACCTGGCCGTCGACGCCGTGGATGCGCAGCTCACCCCCGTTCGTCGGCGGGATCGAGATCTTTCAGCTCCGACAGCATCCACACCACGACGTGGTGCTCCTCGATGCTCTCCAGCACGTGGTCGCCCGTCTCCGGCACCTTGGCGCGGGCCGCCGGGTAGAAGATCTCCTCCTCGATGTGGGCGCGTGTGACCAGTTCCTTGGTGATCGTGTTCACGAGCCGTCGCTTCTCGACGTGGGCGCGTTCGCCGGCCTGCTCGAAACGCTTGAACAGCGCCTCGACCGTCTTGTGGTCCTCTTTGAGCAGCACGATGGCGTCCATGTCTCCTCTTTCCCGGGGCGCGAGGCTTGCCGTCCTCCCCGCCCGCCGGCGATGAAACGACGGCCGGTCGTTGTTCAGGTGATCGGTCACCGGGTAGAAGGAGCGGCCTCGGGAGAGGAGGCAGGGGTGTCGCTTCAGCGGCAGGACCACGTCGTGGATGAACTGACCGTCGCCGGGCACCGCAGGCGGGGGCCGGGGCCGCCGGTGGTCTGCGTGCACGGCGCCGGCGTGTCCAGCAGGGAGTTGCTGCCGTTCGCCGAGGTGCTCGGCGAACGGCACGACGCATGGGCCATCGACCTGCCCGGGTTCGGGGCGAGCGGCAAACCGGACCGGCCGCTGATCCTGCCGGCGCTGGCCGACGTGGTGGCCGCCTGGGTGGAGGAGGCGGGCCTGGAACGGCCGTGCCTGCTCGGGGTCTCGTTCGGCTGCCAGGTGGTGGTGGACGTGGCCGTCCGCCATCCCGAGGTGGCCGCCGCCCTCGTGCTGGCCGGGCCGACGGTGGACCCCCGTGGCCGCTCGCCGTGGCGGCTGGCCGGGCAGTGGCTGCGCAACGCACCAGGAGAGAGCCCTCGCATGATGCCGCTGAACGTCGCCGACTACCGTGACGCCGGGCTGCGTACGGTGCTCGCGGCCTTCGGGGAGTCGATCCGCGACCGGATCGAGGACAAACTGCCTCTCGTCACCGTGCCCGCCCTGGTGATCCGGGGCTCCCGCGACCGGATGGTGCCGCAGGCGTGGGCCGAGGAGGTGACCAGGCTGCTGCCGTACGGGCGCCTGGCGGTCATGGACGGGCTGCCGCACATGACGCCGTACCGCGACCCCCGGCGCGTCGCCGGGACGGTCGCCGGATTCCTGTCGGAGGTGGCGGCGTGAAGCCGGGGAGGGTGGTCGCGTCGTTCGACTCGGCGACCGGCATGCTGCGCGCGCTCTCGCGTTTCCTGCACGGCCGTGACGTGCCGCTCATCGGTCAGGGCCCGGCGGCCGCGGAGCCTCTGGCGGCGGCGTTGTCCGGCGCGGCCAACCGGCTGCCGCGGGGATTGAAGGAGCGGGCGTACGCCGCGAGCGGGTGGGCGGAGGCCGTACCGCTGCGCCAGGTGGGCGGCATCCGCTCCGGCGCGTTGGCGCGGTGGGTCACCGGGCACTATCCGCACCGGCGCAGCGACGTCGCGTTCGTCGGCTCGGCGAACGGCGCCATGATCCACCTGTGCGCGGCGCTGGGCGCGCCCTGGCTGCCGCAGACGCTGCTGATCCCGGTACGGCGGCACGGCGTGCACCCGGACGAACCGCGCGAGGACCTGCGCCGCACCCGCGAGGCCGGCCAGGCCCTGGTCACCGCGAACCCCGACCTCGTCCTGCACCAGATGCACGACGCCAACCAGGACCGCCTGATGATCGCGGGCATGTCCTATTTCCGGGTCAAGTGGCGCCGCCTGCCCGCGGCCTACCGCCACTACCTGGAGCGGACCCTGGCGCCTGGCGCGACGCTGGTGGTCGTCGACTGCGAGCTGCGCTGGCCGGTGACCCGGGCCGGACCCAGGCACGTCTACCAGCACGGGGCGCCCGGCGGCGCGACCCCGGAGGAGTACGAGGACGGCGGTCCCCGCGTGGCGGACTACCTGCGCCGCTACGGCTCCCCGCATCGCAGGTGGGACTATCCGGCGGCGGACGGGGAGAGCCCGGAGGCGGAATGGGGCTTCGAACCCGGGCTGCTGCCCGATCTGCGGGAGCTGGCCGCGCGTAACGGCTGGCGGCTGGCCCGCATGAGCTTCGCCGAGCCCGAACATGTGAGCCCGGTGGTGGCCGACCTGTACCGGGAGTGGTACCGGCGGCGCGGCCTGCCGGCCGATCGGCTGCTCGCCGAGTGTTTCCTGCTGCTCGAACCGTGGTGGACGCTGCGCAGCGGGTCGGTGCCGTACTGGATGGTCTTCAACACCGAGCCGTCGCGCGCGAGCCTGACCGGATACCTCGACGGGGCCGACCCGTTCGAGGAGATCAGGTTGCTGCTGTTCTCCCACGGCGTGGAGTCGGTCGGGCTGGCCACGATCGGGCAGTGGCGGGAGACGCTGGCCCGGGCGGGCAAGGTCGGCGTCTTCACCGGCGTGGACACGCGCGCCTACCCGCGCGACTTCGCCGGCCTCGCCCGCGCGCACCGGGAACTCGCCCGGATCCGCGCCACGGTGCCCATGCCGCTGCCGATGAAGTGGGAGACGGCGGAGAAGTTCCTCGCCGACCGCGACGAACTGCGCTGGGGCACCGAAGAACCCACGGCCGCACCGGGGCTCGACGGACGGCCGGGGCGCTGACCGCGCGTTGCGGCCAGGGTTGCGGTTGACCGCGAGGCCGAGGCGCTGGTTAGGGTGGGTGGGCATGAAGCCGACCGAACGTTTCGACTGGCAGGGACGGCAGATCGCCTGGGGGCGGGCGGGATCCGGCCCCGCCGTGGTGTTCTGCCATGGCACACCGTTCTCATCGCTCGTGTGGCGGCCCTTCGCTGAGGCGTTGAGCCGCGACTTCACCGTTCATCTATGGGACATGCCGGGTTACGGCCAGTCGTCGAAACATGCCGGGCATCCGGTCGACTTCGGCGTGCAGGCCGAGGCATTCGCGGCCCTGCTCGGGCACTGGGGCCTCGACCGGCCACACGTGATCGCCCACGATTTCGGCGGCGCCGTCTCGCTGCGCGCCCATCTGAACGAGGGTGCTCGTTATGCCTCGCTCATGCTCGTCGACGTCGTCGCCATCCCGCCCAGCGGCTCGCCGTTCTTCACGTTCGTCAAGGACCACCCTGACCTGCTCGGCCGGCTGCCGGCCTACATCCACACCGCGATCGTGCGCGCCTACATCCAGGGCGCCAGCCACCGCGGCCTGCGCGAGGCCGATCTCGACCAGCTCGTACAACCCTGGACCGGGCAGGACGGCCAGCCGGCCTTCTACCGGCAGATCGCCGGCTACGACGAGCGTTTCCTCGAAGAGAACGAGCGCGAGCTGAGCCGCGTCGACTTCCCCGTACGGATCGTGTGGGGCGCCCAGGACACCTGGCTTCCCAGCGACGTCGCCCACCGGCTGCAGGCGCTGATCCCCGGCGCCGGCCTGTCGCTGATCGACGGCGCCGGGCATCTGATGCAGTACGACGCGCCCATCCCGCTGATGGACGAGATCCGCACCTGGCTGCCCCCGCGTTCCTGACCTGCGGGGGATCGTTCACAGTACGTCTTCGACGTCGCGGGCGCCCCGGAGAGCCATGGACACCGGCAGTGGCGACAGGGCGATGACGGCGAGGGCCAGCCAGAGGGTCGGCCTCGGCCCGATCGTCTCCCCGAGCACTCCTCCCAGCAGGGCGCCCAGGGGGAACAGGCCCATCATGAGGAAGCGCATGGTGGCGTTGACCCTGCCGAGCATCCGCTCGGGGCACATGCGCCGCCGGTGACCGAGCTGGCGGTCTGGGCCTGTGGGGCGGATGCCTGCAGGACCGGCGGCGTCGCCGTGACCACGCCGGAGCACGAGGCGTCAGTGGACGCGGACGCCGCAGTCCGGCCGGACGGCAGCATGGTCGTCGCCCACACGCGTCCGGAACGCGGCGCCACGTCCGCGACCGGGCTCGTGCGGCTGTCGCTGACCTTCTGCCGGGCTCCGGACTGCGGTGACCCGCGCACGGTGACGGTGACCCGGCGGTTCCCGGGGGACACCATCCCCAGGGATGTCCTGCTCACGCCCGACGGGCGGGCCGTGGTCACGGTCACCCTGCCCAAGAAACGCGGTCTCACGGTGATCGCCTGCGATACGGCCGCCTGCCGCGACCCGCATCTGGCCACCCTCGGCGCGGATCTGCCCCTGCCACCCGAGCGGGTGTCGGTCTACCCCACGGCGGACATCGCGATCAGGGCGGACGGGCGCCCCGTGGTGCTCTACCGGGAAACGTTGGAGGAAGGCGACGGCCTCCTCCTCGACTGCCTCACCCCGACCTGCGCGCGCCACGAATGGATCCGCCTGCCTGCCGCCTCGGCGATGACCGTCGACCGGTCCGGCCGGGTCCTCGTCGCCGGCACCCCCGCAGGCGGAGACCGGCTCATGCTCACGACGTGCCGTGACGCCCGATGCGTCACCTCACGGCTGACGCCGGCCACCTGGGTCCGCGACGATCTGGCATGGAGCGTGGCCCCCTGAGGCCGGTGTCCGCACGCTCACGTCCGTTGTGCGGTTCCGTCTCATGACGGGCTCAGGTCACCAGACCCCTGCGGTAGGCGTAGACCACCGCCTGTACGCGGTCGCGCAGGTCGAGCTTGGTGAGGATGCGCGACACGTACGTCTTGACGGTTTCCTGGCTGATCACCAGTGCCGCGGCGATCTCGCTGTTGGACAGGCCGTCGGCTATGAGGCGCAGGACTTCCAGCTCGCGCGGGGTCAGCGCGGGTTCGTCCGGTGTGCTCTCGGTGGGGCGGATCCGCGCCGCGTATCTGCCGACGAGTTGCCGGGTGACCTCGGGGGCCAGCAGCGCGGCTCCCGCGGCGACGGTGCGGATCCCGTGCAGCAGCTGCTGGGGTGGGGCGTCCTTGAGCAGGAACCCGCTCGCCCCGGCGCGCAGGGCCTCGTACACGTACTCGTCCAGGTTGAACGTCGTCACCACGAGCACCTTGACAGGCTGAGTCACCCCGGCGCCGGCCAGCCGGCGGGTCGCCTCGATGCCGTCGAGCACCGGCATCCGCACGTCCATCACCACGATGTCGGGGTCGAGCCGGCCGGCGAGGTCGATCGCGGCGCGGCCGTCTCCGCATTCCCCCACCACCTCGAGGTCCGGCTGTGCATCGATGATCGTCGAGAACCCGGTGCGGATCAGCGCCTGGTCGTCGCAGACCAGGACCCGGACCGGCGCGGTCACGACGGGCTCCCCGCGGGGACGCGGGCCCGTACGACGAAGCCGCCGTCCGACCGCGGGCCCGCGCTGAACTCGCCGCCCAGGGCGTCGACGCGGTCGCGGAGCCCGGCCAGGCCACGCCCGCTCCCGCCGGGGGAACGGGTCCGTGATCCGGAACCGTCGGTGCTGATTTCCACGCTGATCTCCTTTTCGGCATGGCGCACGCGGACCTCGGTGCGGCTGCCGTGGGCGTATTTGAGGGCGTTGGTCAAAGCTTCCTGCACGACCCGGTAGGCCACGAACTCGGCGCTGCCCGCCGACTCCGGCGGCGTGCCCTCTTCGGCGAAGTCCACCGGCTGCCCGGCCTGGCGAGTCTGCTCGACGAGGCTGTGGAGGTCGCCGGCGGACGGTGTCCTGCCGTCGGTGTCGTGGTCGGGGTTGAGCAGGTCGAGCAGGTGCCGCAGGTCGGCGATGGCCCGCCGGCCCGTGTCGGTGACGGCGTTCAGGGTCGAGTCGAGGCGTTCGGGTGCGGCGGTCAGGTAGCGCGCGGCCTCGGCCTGCACGACCATCGCCGTCACGTGGTGGGTCACGACGTCGTGGAGTTCGCGGGCGATGCGGGTGCGTTCGGCGGCGCGGGTGGCCGCGGCCACGTGGCGGCGGCGTTCGGCTTCCGCGGCTCGGGTGGAGCGCAGCCACGACCCGATGCCCCAGGCGAGGACCAGCACCACATAGAGCACCACGAGGTCCGCCAGCGGTTCGCCCGAGCCGAGCTGGTCGAGCGCGACCACCAGCGGCACGTACACGATGGAGAGGAGGATCGCGGTGACGCGGCGGTGGCGCTCCAGATGGGCGCCCGCGCTGATGAGCGCGATCGGCAGGGCGGTGCCCGCCACCGCGTGGACGCCGAGGAGCTGATCGAGGGAGAAACCGAGCGACACCAGGACGACGCAGGCGCCCGGCCACCGGCGGCGCACGGTGAGCGGGAGGCACTCCAGAGCGATCACCAGGACGGCCAGCGCGTCGTAGGGGCGGGTCGGCAGGACGCCGATCTGGGTCCCGTTGCCCTGGAATTCCGGCAGGAGCGAGGCGACGACCAGCAGCAGCGCCAACGGAAAATCCCGGAGCGTGACGTCGCACCGCCGCCACAGGTCCGGGATGCGCCGCAGATCGGTCATCGGGGAAGCCTAGCGCTCGTCTCGGCACCGGCGCTGCGCCGGATCGGGGCCGGGTGGCCGGCGAAGGCTGCCACCGCAACGGCCACGAGCTGCTTCAACAGTCGCATGGCGACTCCTTTACGAGCTTGCGCGACCGGAGCGCCGCGGCTAAGCGGAAACGCTAGGGATCCGGCGGCCTGGAGTCGTCACCGCTCAGTGGACACTCCCGCGTAGCTCGCACGGGGGACACACGACCGCGCCGCGCGCAACGGCGGCCTCAGCGTGCCGGCCGGCAACGCCGAGCGGCGACCGGCGGCGGGCTTGTCCCCCGTGCGAGCTACCGGCGAATGTCCACCGTGCGGGGACGCTTCGGGACCCGTGCGATCCGTAACGTTCTCGTCGTAGCCGCGGCACTCGGCCCGCTCCCCTACACGATCTCACTGGAGGACCTCATGTTCGGTATCAAGGCATCCGTTGCGGCCGCTCTGTGCAGCACCGTGATCGGCGCGGGAGCCGCCGGCTACGACGGCGACGCGTGGGAGAACTGGGACCCCATCGCCTCCGCGGAGCAGCAGGTCGAGGCCGACCTGATCGACGGGACGAAGAAGATCGACGTTGCGGGCCGGTCGGTGAACGTGTCGTGTGCGGGTGACGCGGCGGACGGTAAGCCGGTCATCGTGCTGATGCACGGTGGGGGCGACACGCTGGACAAGATGGCCGCTCTGCAGAAGACGCTGAGCGAGAAGAACCGGGTCTGCTCCTACGACCGGCTCGGCGCGGGCGGCAGCGACCAGCCGCAGGGCCCCCAGGACTTCGACAGCACCGGCAAGATCCTGACCGGGGTGCTGGAGCGGATCGCCGGTGACCGTCCGGTCGTGCTGGCCGGGCACTCGCTGGGCGGGTTGATCGCCGCCCGCTACGCCCCCGGCCACCAGGACCGCGTCAAGGGACTGGTGCTGATGGACGCCACCCCCTCCACCATGGCCGGTGACATCGCCAAGGTGATCCCGGGCTCGGCCAAGGGCCCGGCGGCCGGGGTGCGCGCGCAGAACCTGGCGGTCTTCAAGGGGCAGAACCCGGAGAAGCTCGTCATCCCCGACGGCAAGGTCCGCTCCGCCGGGGACATCCCGGTCGAGGTGATCACGCACGGGCAGCCGTACCTGGAGGCCGTCCCCGCCTACGGGCCGCGCCTGGAGAAGGCGTGGGCCGCAGGCCAGCGCAAGTGGCTCGCCATCTCCAGCAACAGCACGCTGAGCACCGCCACCAGGAGCGGGCACTACATCTACACCGACCAGCCCGACATCGCCGTCAAGGCCATCCAGCGCGTCACCACGCAGGCCTGCGCGTAAGCCCTCTGGGGGACATCGAAGATATGCGCAAGTCGCTCCGTGTTGATCCTTCGCGCTGAAATACTCTCCACGCGGTCAAGTCAACGAGTCGAAGCGGGACAACCTTGCGTATCCCCCTCGCCCCCAAAAAACCGTCGATCCACCTGCGGGCTGGAACGCCTCCGCCCCTCGGCAGGGGGATCCGTCGGAGGTGGGACCGTACCGGATCGTCGGACGGCTCGGGGCCGGCGGCATGGGGATCGTCTACGCGGGCGTCGACTCCGCGGGCCGGCGGGCCGCGATCAAGCTGATCCATGACATGCATGCCACGAACCAGGAGTTCAGGGTACGGTTCCGGCGCGAGGTGGCGATGCTCCGCCGGGTCCAGGGCACCTGCTGCGGACGGATGCTCGCGGAGGCGCTGGTCGCCATCCACGCGGCGGGCGTGGTACGCCGGGATCTCAAGCCCTCCAGCGTGATGATTTCCCCGCAGGGCCCGCGCCTGGTCGACTTCGGCATCGCCCGCTCGCTCGACGGAACGTCCCTCACGGCGAGCGGCGTCCGTCATCCACCAGGGGTCCTGCACTCCACCGAAATGAGCAGAAAAGGCCGGACCTGTTCCGGCGTCCTGCCCACGGCCAGGACGAGCGGCCGGTTGCGGATGTTGCTGGGCGGCCGGCAGGAGGGCAGCCCGGACGACAACTCGTACCTCGAGTACAAGCTCACCATCGACACCAACAACCGTCCGGCGAAGTTCGTCCTGACCTGGTCGGTCCCGGTGGAGGGCAGCGGCAGCTACGACTCCGTGTTCACCACGACCTACCGAGGATGGAAGGAGACCGGGGAGATCTCCAAGCCCTAGCCTCGGTCCTCACCAGTGCGCGTCCCGCGGCCGGCTACGGTCCTCGGTGGCGACCAGGACGTCGAGCAGCAGTTCCTGCAACTCCACCCGGGTCGCCGCGTGAGCCGGGTCGTCCCACAGATTGTCCAGCTCCGTCGGGTCGGCCTCCAGGTCGTACAGCTCGCCGGAGCGCGCTCGGGTCGTCGACGGCGCGCCGTGGTAGACGACGAGCTTCCAGCGGTCGTGCCTGAGCATCGTGGTGTGCACGGGCTCGTCGTACGGGTGGCCGCTGTTGCGGTATTCACACAACGCCCAGCCCCTGACCGGCGCGTCCCGCTCGCCGCGGGCCAGCGGCAGGAGGCTCAGCCCCTGCCCGCCGGGGAGCGGCGGCGCCTCCGCGGCCGCGAGGAACGTCGCCGCCAGGTCGATCCACTGGACGAGCTCGGCCCGCCGCGCACCGGCGGGCAACCCGGCCGGCCAGCGCATGACGAGCGGGACCCGGACGGCGCCCTCGTACATCATCGGGCCCTTCAGCATGAGCTGGTGATCGCCGAGCATCTCGCCGTGGTCGCTGGTGAAGACGACCAGGGTGTCCTCGGCCAAGCCCTCCTCGTCGAGAGCGGCGAGGATCCTGCCGACCTCGTCGTCCACGAGGCTCACCATCGCGTAGTAGCTGACTCTGACGTCGTGGAGCTCGGATTCGGTGTACTCCGTGTAGCCGCGGGCGTGGCCGGCGTAGGAGCGGTGCGAGGCCTCGGTCTGCACGGGCGGCTTGCCGGCGAGCTCCTGGTCCCGGGTGACCGGGCCGCGCAGCACCTTGCCGCGGTACCGGTCGACGTACTCCTTCGGCGCGCCGAACCCGTGGTGCGGGTCGAAGAAGTTGGCCACGAAGAAGAACGGCTTGTCCGCGTCACGCGAGCGCCGCAGGTAGTCGATGGTCTCGTCGCCGATCCACCGGCTGTAGTGGAACTCCGTCGGAAGCGTGTCGAAGCCGGTCCCTGAACCGGCCTGGGCGGCGGCCTCGTACAGGTCCGGTCGTACGGCCCGCAGCCACCGGTGGTAGGCGTTCTCGGACGATCCGGGGTAGGGGTCGTGTGCCCACCGGAACACGCGGAAACCGTCGTCCAGCCGCGGTTCGAGACGGCCGCCGAAGCACGCGCCGCCGACGTGGAACTTCCCGGCCAGGCCGCAGTCGTAGCCGTGGTCGGCCAGGGCGCGCGAGAACAGGCGCTCGTGCGCGGGCAGCCCGACGCCGTTCGCCCAGGCGCCGTGTGCGTGGACGTAGCGGCCCGACATCAGGCTGGCGCGGGACGGGCCACAGACCGGCGACTGCACGTAGCAGTTGTCGAACAGCACACCCTGGTCCGCCAGCCGGTCGAGGTTGGGCGTGTCGATCTCGTCGTTGCCATAGGCGCCCAGCGCGTCGAAGCGCTGCTGGTCGGTGCAGATGAGCAGGATGTTCGGTCGGTTCATTTCTCTCATTCGAGGTTGGGCGCATCAGGACTTCACGGCCCCGGCGATGCCTTCGACGAAGTAACGCTGGAGCGCGAGGAAGACGAGGAGCAGCGGGACCAGCGAGATGGTGCCCGCCGCGGCGAGGCCGGACCAGTCGGTGGAGTTGGTGCCGCGGAAGGCGAGCATGCCCACCGAGAGCGTACGCAGGTCCGGGCGGCTGAAGGTGAACACCAGCGGCAGGAAGAAGTTGTTCCAGGCCGCCAGGAACGTCATCACGCCCACCGTCGCGGTGACCGGTCCCGCGAGCGGCAGCATGACCCGGAAGAACGTCCGCAGGAAGCCGGCGCCGTCCATGATCGCCGCTTCTTCGAGCTCGCGCGGGACGCGGCTGAAATAGCCGGCGTAGAGCAGGACGGCGGCGACGTGGCCGGTGCCGGCGAGGGCGAGGATGATGCCGGTGCGCGAGTTCAGCAGGCCCATGAGGTCACTGAGCTCGACCACGGGGATGATGGTGAGCCCCTGCGGCGCGAACAGCGTCGCGACCAGCACGGCGACCACCGCGCGTTTGCCGATGAAGTTCCTGCGGGCGATGACGTAGCCGGCCAGGGCGCAGCGCAGCACGACCAGCGCGACCGTCCCCAGGGTCACGACCACGCTGTTCACGGTGTACACCCCGAAGTCGGCGTCCCGCCAGGCACGCGCGTAGTTCTCGAAGTGCAACGCGTCGGGGATCAGGCCGAGCCCTCCGGAGAAGACCCCCAGCGAGTCCTTCAGTGAGGCCGAGACGATCCAGAGCAGCGGATAGATCCACACCACGCAGATGGCGGCGAGCACGATCACCTGTGCCCAGATCCCGAGCCGGCGGCGCGTGGCCCGGCGGCCGCTGGGGGCGCTCATTGGCTGCTCCTCGCGCGGTTGGCGTAGCGGATGCCGACGGCCTGGAGCGCGGCGAGGGCGAGCGTGACGAGCCCGAACAGCACGCCGAGCGCCGCCCCGTAGCCGAGCCGGGGCGTGGAGGCGGCGAAGGCCTGCTGGTAGATGTAGACCTCCGTGGCGAGGGTGGAGAAGAACGGCCCGCCGTTGGTCATCGTCAGCACCAGGTCGAAGATCTGCATGGTCTCGATGGCCGTGAGGAGAAGGATGATGATCAGGAAGGGCCTGAGCAGCGGAAGCGTCACGTGGCGCAGCGCCGCCCAGCTCCCTGCCCCGTCCGTCTTGGCGGCCTCATAGACCGTGGCCGGGATGGTCTGGAGTGCGGCCAGCCAATAGACGAGCGTGATGCCGAACCACTTCCACATGTGCACGCCCATCACCGTCCACAGGGAGGACGCGGGGTCGCCGAGGAAGTCGACCGGCTGGTCGACGATCCCGAGGTCGAGCAGCAGCCGGTTCACCGGGCCGCCGGCGGGGTCGAAGATGAACCCCATCACCACCCCGATGATCGCCGTCGTCGTCACCGCGGGGACGAACAGCGCGGTCCTGAACAACCTGGCGAGCGGCAGCCTCGGGTTGTTGAGGACGAGCGCGACCAGCAGGCTCAGCGCGACCCGCAGCGGCACGGTCACCGCGATGACGATCAGCGTGATGCCGAGCGACTTCCAGAACAGCGGGTCACCGAACGCCTCACGGTAGTTGTCCAGGCCGACGAACGGCCGCTCGGCGCCCAGCCCCTTCCAGTCGAGCATCGAGTAGTACAGGCTGGAGATGATCGGCCAGACCGTGTACGCGCCGAACAACAGCAGGGTGGGCAGCAGGAAGGCGTAGGCCCACCGCTCCGGCCAGATCCTGGCGGCGAGCCCGCGGCGGCGGGCCGGAACCGCCGCGCCCTCTCGCGTCGCGCTGCTCATGACTTCTGGTACATCTCCGCCGTGTAGTCCTCGCCCGGCCGCCAGTTCGGGAACGTCCAGTCGTCCAGGCTCACCTTCACGCCCTTCTTGGAGACGACCTGCGTGGCGCGCTCCCGCTCGGCGGCGAGCTTGCCGGTGTGCTCGCGCAACGTCTGGCGAACGTCGGTGAGCTCGCCGCTGAGGATGCCTTGCGTGATCTCGCCGAGCGTGGGCCTCGGCTCCTTCATCTCGGTCATCACCTGCGCGACGGCGGGGTTGCGGACGATGGGGCTGGGCGCGAGCCGTACGGCCTGGCCGAACAGCTCGACCGCGCGCTTGTACGTGTGGTGCACGTCCGCCGTCGCCACGGCCTCCAGGTCGAGGGGCACCTGGTCCATGTACGTGGCGAGCGCCTTGTGGAACGCGGGGCCGGTGAACCGGGCGAGCAGCTCGGAGGCCGCCTCCACGTGCTCGGACCGGCTGGACACGAACAGCTGCCCCGGGGCGGGAGCGCCGTAGAGCACCGGCTCGCCCTCCGGCGACGGGACGGGACCGACCCCGACCTTGTCGACGAACTGCTTGAACTGCCCGTTGACGACGCCGATGTTCCATGACCCGTCGAAGAACATGCCCGCCACCCCGGTCGCCCACCTCGCCCGAGCGGTCCTGGCGTCCAGCGAGGTCGACGCGGGGAACACGACCTTGTCGCGGACCAGGGAGAGCAGGAATTCCATCGTCTGGACGAACGGGTCGCCCGCGTAGGCGTAGTCGCCGGTCCGCGGGTCCACCAGGCCCATCTCGCTCGCCCCCGGGGTCATGGCGAGCGGGGCGCCGGCGGACATCGCCAGCTCGATCACGTGGCTCTGCAGCCGTTCCTGGAACTGCAGGCCCTGGATCCAGCCGTACGCCTGCCCGCCGCCGTCCTTGGTGATCCGCGCGGCGAGGGAGCGGAACTCGTCCCAGGTCGCCGGGCCGTTGTCGGGATCGCCGCCGGACTTCTCGACCAGCTCGCGGTTGAACCAGTTGAGCGTGGCGTACTGCCGGGCGCTGAAGAGGGGGAAGGTGTGGAGCTTGCCGTCGAAGACGTGCAGCCCTTCGAGCAGGGTGTCGGCGGGGAGCTTCGCGCGGGCGGCGTCCTGTCCCGCCAGCGGCGCGAACCAGCCGCTCGCGACCAGGGACGCCTCGGACGATCCGAGGCCGGCGATCGTGTGCACGTCGGCGATCTGGTTGCTCTTGAACGCCAGCTGCAGCGCCTGGCCCATCTCGTTCGGGTTGTACACCTCGTGCTCCACCCGGATGCCCGGGTTGGCCTTGCCGTACTCGGCGAAGATGCGCTCGTTCAGCGGTTTCAGCGGCTGGAAGTGATCCCACCAGCGCAGTACGTCGCCTCCGGCCGCGGTGGCGGCCTCCTGCTCCGAGCTGCGGGTGCATCCGGCGACCCCGAGGGCGCCCGCGAGAGCGGCACCGGACAGCCCGAGGAATCGCCGACGGCCGTACGTCGTCATGGAGGTCCTCTCCTTCCCGCCGGGACCGATGCGGGAGCGATGAACAAACGGGGCAAGCGCGTTCTATCCCATAGGCGAACGTTCGCCTATGCTGTGTCACCCCACCTGTCTCCGTCAACCCCCCAACGCCGGCCGTCGGGGAGCCGTCCCCGACCGGGCGATGTGGCAGAATCGTGCTGTCCGGCAGTGGTGCCGTGCCGCCACCTGCGAACGTTCGCCTTCCGGAGGTGACCCCGTGGCCTCGCTCAGGGACGTCGCCGCGCGTGCCAACGTGAGCTTCCAGACGGTGAGCAAGGTGCTCAACGGCAAGGGCGCCGTCGCCCCGGCCACCCGGCAACGCATCATCGAGGCCGCCGAGGACATCGGCTACATCCCCAACGCGCTGGCCCGCAGCCTGCAGTCACGCAGCTCCCTGACCCTCGGAGTGATCACCGTCGACTTCAGCAACGCGACGCCGGCGTTGTCCCTCGTCGGCATCGAGCGCGAAGCACGGCAGCACGGCCTCAGCGTGATCCTCAGCAGCCTTGAGCCGGACGGCTCCGACTGCGTGCGTTACCTGCGCGTGCTGATGGAGCGCCGGGTCGACGGGATCATCATGAACGCTCCGGCCGCCGAGGAGGACGAGGAGGTCGGGCGGCTGCTGCGTGCCGGGCCTCCCGCCGTCAGCCTGCACGACATCGCCGGCGGCGGCGTCCCGCTCGTCACCGCCGAGCCCGAGGCAACCGCCGCGCTCCCGATCCGCCACCTGATCGCGCTCGGCCACCGCCGGATAGGCGTGGTGACCGGCCTCCAGCAGCGGCACAGCGCGCAGCACCGCACCGCCGTCTACCGCGAGGTGCTGGCCGAGCACGGCCTGCCCTACGATCCGCTCCTCGTCGAGGACGGCTCATGGGAGGTCGAGGGCGGTTACGCCGCCACCCACCGGCTGCTCGACCGGGCCTCCGGCATCACCGCGATCTACGTCCAGAACGACCTCATGGCGGTCGGCGTGCTCAACGCGCTGCACGAGCGCGGGCTTTCCGTCCCCGGCGACTGCTCGGTCGTCGGCTGTGACGACCACCCGGTCGCCGCCAGGACCATCCCGCCGCTGACGACCGTCCGGATGCCGTTCGCCGACGCGGGGGCGGCCGCCGTCCGCCTCCTCCTCGAACGCATCGCGTCCACATCCCCGAAGGACGTCGTTCTCCCCGTGTCGATGGTCTACCGCGCGTCCACCGCCTCCGCGCCCGCGAGCCGGGCCGCCCGGAATTAGGTGAGGACGCGCGGAAGGCGCGGCGGCGTCCGCACATCGGTGGGAGGCCGACGGGTGCGGGCATCCCTTACCGCGAACCCGAATGCTGGGAACCGCCCGTTCCGGCCGGTTCCGGGGCAGAATCTGATCATGTCTCTCTTGCTTGGCAGCACCGCTGTCCTGGCCCTGCACTGGCAGGTCAACGTGATCAAACCGGACGGGTTCTTCGGCGGGATGCTCGCCGAACCCGTCGAGCGCAGCGGCGTCGTCGGCCGGGCCGCGGCGTTCCATGACGCGGTCATGGAACGCGGTGTGCCGGTCGTCTTCACCCGCTTCACGGTGCCCGACGGCGGGGGCGCCCTCGTCCGCAACACCCCCTTCATGCGGTCGGTCGGCGACGCGCAGACCGCGTTCCGGCCCGGCGCCGAGGGAACGCGGATCATCCCGGAGATGGCCGCGCAGGCCGGCCAGGGCACCGTCGTGGACAATCAGCGGCTTTCCGGGCTGGCGGGCAACGGCCTGCCCGAGTTGCTGACCGCACGGGGCATCACCACACTCCTGGTCACCGGAGTGGCCACCAACCTCACCGTCGAGCAGACCGCCCGGCACGGCACCGACCTCGGCTTCACCGTGCACACGATCACCGACTGCGTCGCCGCGGCCGACGACGACGCCCATCGTGCCTCCCTGGCCAACCTGGCCCTCGCCACCGCGGGCGGCCTGGCCGGCGAAGAGGCCCTCGCCCAGCTCAGCTGACGCTTGACCTCAGCCGGCTCATGCGGATTCGGTGTCGGCGCTCCGCTGTTGCCGCGGGGTCAGCAACTCGCCGAACCCCATGCGGTGGACGAAGCCCTCGCGCGTGCCGCGAGCGACCTCGTTGACCGCGTCGACGCCGGATGCGGTGTAGTCGACGACACTGCGGAACGGCTTGGCGCCGTGCGGAAGGGCCAGGATCCGGGTGATCTCCTCGGCGACCCCGACCGGGCTCGGGTCGACTCCGGGCACGAAGAGCGCGGAGGTCACCTCCTCGTTGCGCGCGACCATCGGGTCGAGGTCGGCGTAGGCGGCCGCGACGGACGAGTCGCCGGCTCGGGTGGCGTTGGGGAAGTGCTGGGTGCCCTTGGTGATCGCTCCTGGCATGACGATGCAGGTCTCGATGCCGAACGGGTTCGCCTCGTACGACGTGGCCACCGCCAGGGTGTCGAACGCCGCCTTGGACGCCGCGTACGGGCCGAGGAAGGGCGGCGTGGTGACGATGATGGTGCTGCCGACGTACAGCAGGCTGCCGCCGCCGCGGCCGCGCAGATGGGGCAGGGCCGCCCGGTTCACCCGGTGGGCGCCGATGACGTTGATGTTGAAGAGGCGGGTGACGTCCTCGGCGGTGAACGCCTCGGTGTATCCGACGTACAGGTGCCCCGCGTTCTGTATCACGACGTCGAAGTCGCCGCCGTTCCGCAGGACGGTGGCGACCGCCGCGTCGGCCGACTCCTGCGAGGTGACGTCGAGTTCGATGACGCGCAGCGCCCCGTCGCACTCGGCGGTGACGTCGAGCAGTTCGCGGCGGTGCACGTCGTTCCGCCCGTACGGATCGAGCATGCTGGCCCACACGGTGTGCCCGGCCCGGGTGAGCGCCTGGGCGGTGAGGTTGCCGATGCCGGTGGCGGCCCCGGTGATGAGGACGGTGGACATGGTGGGTTCTCCGTTCGTGATGAGGGGTCAGGAGGTGGGGCGGACCAGTTCGACGCGCAGGATACGATCGTCGCCCGGCCGGGGGTCGGTGCCGCCCCACGTTGCTTCGTCGGTGTTGGAGGTCGTGATCCACAAGGAGCCGTCGGGCGCCGGCTCCACCGTGCGGATCCGTCCGTAACGCTGGACGAAGGAGGCGACCGGGTCGCCGTCCGCCCGGGGTCCGTCCACGGGCAGGCGCCAGAGCCGCTGCCCGCCGAGCGCGCCCATCCACACGGCTCCGCCCGCGATGGCGATGCCGGACGGTGAGGCGTCGTCGGGGTGAACGGTGAAGATCGGGCGTTCGCCGTGCGAGCCGTTCCGCCCTTCCGACTCGGGCCACCCGTAGTCGCGTCCCGGGCGCAGCACGTTCAACTCGTCCCAGGTCCTGTGACCGAGTTCGGACGCGTACGCGGTGCCGTCGGGGCCGAACGCGATGCCCTGCACGTTGCGGTGGCCGCTGGAGTAGATGGCGGTTCCCGAGGGATTGTCCGGCGGTATGGACCCGTCGGGGCGGATCCGCAGGATCTTGCCGTTCAGCGACCCGTCGTCGGCCGCGTTCTCGGGTGAGAAGGCGTCGCCGGTGCCGATCCAGAGGTTGCCGTCGGGCCCGAAGCGCAGGCGCCCGCCGTGATGGCGGTCGGCGGTCTCGATGCCTTCGAGGATCACCCGCTCCTGGCGCAGGGAGCGCAGGTCGGGGGCGAGGCGCAGGGCCACGACCCGGTTGGTGGGCGAGGCGGACACGTAGGCGTAGACGGTGTGGTCCCTGTCGAAGGCCGGCGAGACGGCCAGTCCGAGGAGGCCGCCCTCGGAGCTCACCTCGACGCCGGGGACCGTGCCGATCGGCGTGGGGTTCCGGCCCTGCCGGAGGTGCAGGATCCGGGCCGAGGCCCGCTCGGACACCAGGGCGGAGCCGTCCGGGAGGAACGCCAGCCCCCAGGGCATGGCCAGGCCGCGGGCGATCTCGGTGACCTCTCCGGGGACCAGCCCGCGCGTGACCGAAGCGGTGCCGCTCGCTGACGCGCCGGGCTCCGGCGTGCTGTCCTGGGCTGTGTTGTTCTGTCCTGCGCTGTTCTGCGCGGTGCTGTCCTGCGCGGCGCCGGGCTCCGGTGCGGTGCAGCCGGGCAGCACGGTCATGACGCAGAGGACAGCGGTGGCGGCTCTGAGGCGCCCGCCGGTAGGTGGTGGGATGAGGAGCATGGCTGATCTGTCCTTCATGTCGGTCAGGCACGGCGAGCCGGGGACGGCACGCCGCCCCCGGCTCCGGCCGCTACGTGGCGAACCGGTGTTGCAACTGCTGGCAGGTGAAGCCGGCAACGGCCCCCAGTGCGGTGCCGGCGATCAGGGTGAGCAGCCCGGGGATCATGTGCTCGGGCTCCGCGGCGAAGAAGGTGACCAGGCCCACGAACCAGGCGAGCATGTTGTTGACGACGGGGGTCGTACGCAGGCCGACCGCGACGGAGGCCAGGACCAAGACCCCGAGTGGCAGCGCCGCGGCGCCTGCGAAAGGCGCGGCCAGTCCGACGATCGTGTGCCCCAGCACGGCGAGCGCCATGCCGAGCCACAGGCAGATGATGGCGTGGATGCCGAGGCGGACGGAGGTCGGCCGGGTGAACCACGCCACCCAGCCCGCGAACATGACCCAGGCATCCAGGCCCAGGGCCGTGCTGGTGTAGGCGGCTGCCGCCGCCACCACGGCCGCGATGGCGGTGTAGGTGACGAACCGGCCGGTGTGGGGCCGGTCCACGGTGTGCTGCGCTGTGGTGGTGTGCGTCTCCATGAGCGTCCCTTCTGGATGGCTGGGTGTGGAGTCAGGCTGCGCCGCCGTTGGCGAACACGATCTGGCCGTTGATCCAGCGGCCAGGGCCGGCGAGGAAGGCGACGAGTTCCGCGACGTCCTCAGGGGTGCCGAGCCGGTTCATCGGGCTCAGGCCGGCGATCCGGTCGATGACCTGCTGCGACTTGCCTTCGAAGAACAGCTCCGTGGCCGTGGGGCCCGGCGCCACCGCGTTGACCGTGACGTCCCGGTCGCCCATCTCCTTGGCGAGGATCGGGATGAGGGCCTCCACCGCACCCTTGGTCGCGGCGTATGCGCCGTAGGCCGGGAGGTGCAGGCGGGTGACGCTGGTGGAGAAGGCGACGAAGGCGCCGCCGGGACGGATCCGGCGGGCGGCCTCCTTGGCCGTGACGAACGTGCCCCGCACGTTGGTGCGCAGCTGCCGGTCCAGCTGGGCCAGGTCGAGCTCCCGGATCGGCTGCAGCGCCATGATCCCCGCTGCGTTGACGACGACGTCGATGGGGCCGAGGCGCTGCTCGACGGTGTCGAAGGCGCCGGCGATCGTGTCCTCGTCGGCCACGTCGGCCTGGAGCGCGATCCCGCGGGCGCCGGCCGCCTCGATCTCGCCGACGGCGGCGTCCGCCTCCTTGGCGTTGGAGGAGTAGACCACGGCGACGTCCTGGCCTGCCGCGGCGAGCCTGACGGCGACGGCGCGGCCGATCCCTCGTGAGCCCCCGGTGACGATGGCGGTACGTGATGCGGTATCCATGAACATTCCCCTTGCTCAACTGCTAACAGCATCAAGTTAGCACTGTTGTGAAGTCGATAACAAGATGCTGTTAGCGGTTGATTTATCGCTAGGGGCGAATGACTGTTAGCATCGTTACATGGCTAGCTCGAACAAGCGGGACGCGATCCTCGACGCCGCAGCGGACCTGCTGGCGCGTGAAGGCAGGGACGCCGTCTCGACCAGGGCTGTCTGCAAGGCCGCAGGTGTGCAGGCGCCCATCCTCTACCGGTTGTTCGGAGACAAGCAGGGTCTGCTGGACGCCGTGGCCAGCCGAGGGCTCACGTCGTACATCGCCGAGAAGCGCCGCATCACGCCCAGCGAAGATCCCCTGGACGACCTGCGGCGCGGCTGGGACGCGCACGTCGGTTTCGGTCTCGCCGAGCCCGCTCTCTACTCCCTGATCTACGGCAGCCCGCGACCGGGCGCCGAGCCCGAGGGGGCCAAGCAGGCCGCGGAGATCCTCGCCGGTCTGGTGCACCGTGTCGCCCTGGCCGGGCGGCTCCGCGTCCCGGAGGAGCGGGCGGCGCGCGTGGTCCACGCGGCCGGTCGTGGCACCACGCTGGCCCTGATCGCCACGTCCGAGGCCGAACGCGACATGGAGGCCGCCCGGATCGTCCGCGAAGCCGTCATCCACGCGATCAGCGAGCCCGCCCCGGCCGCCGCCTCCACGCGGGCGGGTGACGACGTCGTGGCCGGGGCTATCACCCTGAAGGCCGCCCTCGGGGACCTGAAGGTCCTCAGCCCTTCCGAGAGCCGGCTGCTGGGCGACTGGCTCGATCGGATCATCGAAGGCTAGGCGCCGGGGCCACCTGACGACTCCGGCGCGTGGCGAGCGCGGCCGGAGCTCGGCGGCGCATCACCAGGCCATCGCACCGTGACGGTCGCGGAAGGCCCCGGTCGGCCCGTCCGGCCCGATGGTGGCGAGTTCGACGATCGCGTCGGTCCCCTCGGTGACGGTCTGCGGGCCGCTGTGCTCGTTGAAGTCGGTCGCCGTATAGCCCGGATCGGCCGCGTTCACCTTCACGTCCGTCCAGGACTTGGCGAGCTGCGTGGTCAGCATGGTCACGGCCGCCTTCGACGACGTGTAGAGCGGTGTGACGACCGTCGACTCGACGCGCCCGGCGTCGTGGGTCACGGCGAACGACCCCATGCCGCTCGACACGTTGACGATGACCGGGTTCGCGGACCTGCGCAGCAGAGGCAGGAAGGCGTGCGTCACGCGCACGATCCCCACGACGTTGACCTCGAACACCTCCCTGGCGTCGGCGGCCGTGATCTGGTCGGCGGGGTTGTGTGTTCCGTGGATCCCGGCGTTGTTGACGAGGACGTCGATGAACCCCTCGTGAGCTTCGACATCGGCCACGGCCGCTGCCACGGACGCGTCGTCGGTCACGTCGATCTGGACGAAACGAGCGCCGAGCGCGTCGGCCGCCGCCTGGCCGCGCCCCGGATCGCGAGCGCCGATGAGGACGGTGTGGCCGGCCTCGACCAACCGGCGAGCGGTCTCGTACCCGAGGGATCTGTTGGCCCCTGTGATGAACGTTGTGGTCATGCCCTCACTCTCTGCCCGGTGACGAGAGCGGAACCAGTGCCCTCCGCGACGGTGGGACGGCCAGTACCAGGAAGAACGGCACATCTGCGGGCATGATGGTCGTGTGGAGGAGACCCTGGGAAAGGCATTGCGCCGCTGGCGCGACCGGCTCTCTCCCGTCGACATCGGGCGGACGGCGGCGCGCGGGCGCCGGGCGGCGGGGTTGCGCCGCGAGGAACTCGCCGACCTCGCCGGGTTGTCGGTCGACTACGTGGTACGTCTGGAGCAAGGGCGCGCCACGAGCCCTTCCGCGCAGGTCGTCGCCAGCCTGGCCAGGGCACTGCAACTGGATCCCGCGGAGCGCGATCACGCGTACCGGCTGGCCGGGCTGCTCCCGCCGCGTGAGGGGACGATCTCCACGCACGTTCCGGCAGGAGTACAGCGGATGCTGGCTCGCCTCGGGGAATTCCCCGTGGGCGTGTTCAGCGCCGACTGGACCTTGTTGTCCTGGACGCCCGCATGGGCGGCGCTGCTGGGCGACCCCAGCGCGCGGACGCGGGCCGAGCGGAACCTGGTGCGGGCGGTCTTCGCCACCGGGCCCAGCGGGCTCGCCGCCTGGCCCGTGCTCCACGACGGCGACGCACTCAACCGCGCCCTCGTCGCCGACCTGCGTACGGCTCTCGTCGACCACCCCCGCGACCGTGGACTGCTCGCTCTTGTCGCGGACCTGCGCTCCACCAGCGCGGAGTTCACCCGGCTGTGGGACGAGGGAGCGGTCGGCCGGCACGTCTCGGCCCGCAAGACCATCGTCCACCCTCAGGTCGGCGAGGTGACGTGCGACTGCGATGTGCTCACCGTCCCGGGCTGCGACGTCCGGCTCGTCGTCTACACGGTGGCCGCGGGCTCCGCCGACGCGGAGAAGCTGGAGTTCCTGCGGGTCACGAACGGAGTGCCCGCCGCCGGCTCCCCGCCGCCTGTGCCCGGCCCGTCCTCCGCACCGTAACGACCTGGCCGGTCCCTCCGGGCGTCCTCCTCAGCGACGCGGGCGCAGCCCGTTGAGTGCGGTCTCGACGACGCTGTCGGCATAGCCGGGGGTGAGCCCTCCAGCGCGCCGGAGCCATCGGTTGAGCAGCGGTCCCCAGATCAGGTCGACGGCCACGTCGAGATCGAGGTCCTCGGCCAGGTGCCCGGCCCGCTGGGCGCTGCGCAGCCGCCCCTTCTTCAGCTCTCTCATCGGGCCGTCCAGTCGTTCCGCGTAGAGGGCGGCGAGCGCGGGATCGTGCGTGATCTCCGTGTTCAGGGCGCGCATCGGCTCGTCGTAGCGCGGATCGTTGAGCTCTTCGACCGTGGCCCGGAGCACCGCCTTCAGGTCCGCCTCCAGATCGCCGGTGTCGGGCAGGGCACTTTCTCCGCCGTCCGGCTGTTCGCTGAGCATGAGGAAGGCGTCGAAGAGGACCGCTCCCTTGGAAGGCCACCAGCGGTAGATCGTCTGCTTGCCGACACCTGCCCGCGCCGCGATGCCCTCGATGCTCAGCTTGGCGTATCCCACCTCCTGCACCAGCTCGAAGGCCGCGGTGAGGATGGCCCGCCGGGAGGCCTCGTTCCGGCGGGGCGCGTTGGAGGGCGACTTGCGCTGTGTCGTCATGCCGTCAACCTAACAAAACTGATACGAGACGGTCCGTCTTGACGAAGCGAAGGCGGGCCGGTACTGTCTCCTTTCGAGACGAGACGGATCGTCTCGCCTTCAACCGCACGCAACCGATCGGAGTTCCGCGCATGCGCACCCCGGAAACCGTCTCTCCCCGCACCTGGTTCATCACGGGAGCCGGCCGCGGCCTGGGCCGTGCGTTCACCCTCGCCGCGCTGGAGCGCGGCGATCGAGTGGCCGCCGCCGCCCGGACCATCACGCGACACGACTTCGACGACCGGTACGGAGATCGGCTCCTCGCCCTGCCCCTGGACGTGACCGACCGCGACGCGGTGTTCGCCGCCGTCGGCACCGCCGTCGAGCACTTCGGCCGGCTCGACATCGTGGTGAACAATGCCGGGACCATGTCCTCGGGCATGATCGAGGAGTTCACCGAGGCCGAGGCACGCGCCCAGCTGGAGGTCAATCTCTTCGGGGCGATGTGGGTCTGCCAGGCGGTCCTGCCGCACCTGCGGGCCCAGGCATCAGGTCACATCGTGCAGATCTCCAGCATCGGCGCCCTGGGCGGCTTCCCGAGCACGGGGATGTACAGCGCGAGCAAATTCGCGCTGGAGGGCATGAGCGAGGCGCTGGCGCTGGAGGCCGCACCGTTCGGCGTCAAGCTCAGCATCGTCCAGCCCGGCGGCTACTGGACCGGCCTCTACACCAGCATGACGACGACGTCGCCCGCGCCGGAGTACGGCCCGTTGCGCGCCGAGCTGGAGAAACACTGGGCCGAGGGCTCGATCGACAGCGAACCGCGGCTGGCCGCCGAGGCGCTGCTGAAGCTGGTCGACAGCGAGGACCCGCCGCTGCGGCTGCTGCTCGGCAGCATGGTCTACGACCTGGCCTTCGACATCTCCCGGCGGCGGATGGAGACCTGGGCCGCCTGGGAGCAGGTCAGCCGCGCCGCCGAACACGCCGTCCCCGCCCCCGGAACCGCCGGTTGACCACCCGCCACGCCCGGGTGGACCCTCCCACAGGGGGAGACGCCATGCTGGGGGCATGGACGAGGAACTGCTGCCGATCGGGCAGTTCGCCAGGCTCAGCCGGCTGAGCGTCAAACAACTGCGGCACTACGCCCAGCTCGGACTGCTGGTGCCCGCGTACGTGGACGAGCACACCGGCTATCGCTACTTCCGGCACGAGCAGGCGCGTGACGCGCTGTCGATCGGGCTGCTGCGCTCGCTCGACGTCCCGCTCGCCGTCATCGCGCAGGTGTTGTCCGGGACGTCCGGCGTCCTGGAGGAGGTGCACGAGCGGCTGGAAGCCGAGCTGGCCAGGCGCCGATCGACGCTGGCCGCCCTGGAGCGCGTCATGGCGGAGGGCCTGCCGTCCACTCCTGTCACGGTGGTCACGGAACCGGCGCGGCGCGTGGCGGTCGTCACGACGGCGGCGGCAGATCCGTCAGAGATCGGCGTGGTCACCTCGGCCGCCATCGCCGGCCTGCTGCGGGCCGGGCCGCCGGACGCCCCTCCCGAGCTCATCGGCCTGTTCCCGCTCGACTTCGGCGAGCCCGTCACCATCTCCGTCGCCCTGGTCAGCGAGGAGCGGGTGGCGGGGGCCGAGCTCGACGTGCTGCCGGGTGGCCGGTTCGCCCGCGCCACGCACGTCGGCCCCTACGACCAGATCGGGCTGACCGCGTACGCGCTGCTGTCCTGGTGCGCCGAGCGGCTCTGCCCCGTCCGCGGCCCGATCCGCGAGGTGTACGCGTCCGACCCGGCGACCACCCCGCCCGATCGGCTGATCACCCACCTGATGATTCCTCTGGAGGAGTCGTGACACCGAAAGTGGTCCACCGCGGCCCCGTCATCTGCCTGAACGTCACCGGCGTGGGAGAGCCGGGCGGCGCTGAGCACGTCTCGGCCATCGGCGCCCTGTACGCCGTGGCCTCCGCCATGGGCGGCCCGGCGGGGCCGCTGGAGGGCCGTTGGTGGGTGGAGGACACCTCCCGGCCGCCACTGGAGGTGCCGCGCGACCAGTGGCGGTGGCATCTGCTGCTGGCGCTGCCCGGCATGCCCGAGCCGGGGACGGCCGAGACGGCGCGCGAGCAGGCACGGGCGTCCGGCGCGGCCGTCGACCGCGTGCAGGTCGTCACCTTCACCGAGGGCGAGTGCGTGGAGTTGCTCCACGAGGGGCCCTACAGCGAGGAGAAGGCGTCCCTCGACGTGATGGAAGCGTTCATGGCCGAGCATGATCTGGTGCCCAACGGGCTGCACCACGAGATCTACCTGACCGATTTCACCGATCCTCAGCCCAGGACGATGCTCAGGCAACCGGTGGCACCCCTCGTTGGGTGAGGTGCCTGTCGCTACCCCTTGGGGGATTATGCGGGAAGCTGCCAGCCAGGTCAGTTCATCCCAATCCCGCGCCTGGGGTGATCCGGCTTGCGAATACTGATCGCCCGACGACGGTTACCCCAGCATCCCTTTTCTGTTCAACTCGCGCTGGAACCCTGGCAAGGCCCGGCCGTGACCGATCCCGCCGCCGCTCTGCGCAACCGTCGCGCCGCCCTCACCCGCACGCTCGACCTCCTGCCCGCCGGCG
This sequence comes from Nonomuraea diastatica, assembly GCF_004349015.1. Lineage (NCBI taxonomy): Bacteria > Bacillati > Actinomycetota > Actinomycetes > Streptosporangiales > Streptosporangiaceae > Nonomuraea > Nonomuraea diastatica. The sequence continues at coordinate 42,706 of NZ_SMKP01000015.1, read as the reverse complement.
GCTGACTTTTCCGTCCGATCAGGGGGAAGATCTTTTGGGAACCCCCACGGGCCGGGCGCCGCACTGCGTGCCTGCGGCCCGCTGGACCCGCCGTAGACGGGCTGACGGTGGGTGAGGGGGCCGTCCCCTGTCCCCGCCGCACAGTCAGGAGCGTCGCCAGACCACGCCGCGCTGTTCGTACTCCATCGCGGCTTCGACCTGGATGCTGATGTCGGCGCCCACTTCGCGGGTGACCAGCCAGAGCCCCAGATCGAGACCGGAGGTGATCCCGCCGGAGGTGATGAGGTCGCCGTCGTCGACGACGTGGGCGTTGATGACCTTCCCGCCCTGGGCGGCGAGGTCGGCCTTGGAGGCGCTGTGGGTCGTGCACTGCGTTCCATTCGCCAGCCTTTCGAAGTCGCGTTCCCGGCCTACGCATCGCGCTCCCCGCGCTGTTCGAGCGTTTTCCCGATCTCGTCCTGGCCGCCGAGCCCGGCGAGTTGCCGCCGCTGGAGTCGTTCGTCTCGAACGGATACCGCGCCCTGCCCGTCAGGCTCGCGCCCTGACCCCGTGCCCGCTTCCCGGCATCCAGCCTCTGCGAACCGCCCATCGCCCTCCAGCTATCAGGGAGCATCCATGCCCGCCACCTCCACGCTGGTGTTCGTTCACGGTTTCTGGCACGGATCCTGGTGCTGGAGCGAAGTCGTCCCCCACGTGGTGGCCGCCGACCGCCTGGCCGTCGCGGTGGACATGGCGGGGCACGGGCTGTACGCCCGCCGGCCCCGCTGGTTCACCGAACAGCCGTACGACCCCGAGGCCGTCGGCACGGAGGTCTCGCCCGTGGCGAACGTGACCCGACGACGCGGCCGAGTTGTTGACTTCGCAGATCAAGCGGATCGGCGACGGGGCCTGCTGCTCGCGGGCGACCGAGGCGAGGCCGAGCGGCCCGTCCGGAGCCTCGAGGACCTCGAAGCCGTCCGCCTCCAGATAGCCGCGGAGCGTCATCCGGATCTTGGGCTCGTCGTCAACGACCAGAATGCGCTGTGTACTCATGCTCGTCTCTGCCATCGGTCAGCGGAAGGACCTGCGCCCTTGGGGGCCGCGCGCACCACACCCGTGTTGTCCATACCCCGGACAGCGAACCGGAGCATCATGTGGCGCGTACGCGCCGGACCGTGAAGCTTTCGTGAAGCCGGTGGAACCTCCGCCGCCCCCACCGGCCGGAGGGGCCGGTCAGACCTTGCGCCAGCCCGGCACCCACGCTCCGTCCTCCACCACGTAGTCGCCGAAGAGGGCGGGCGCCTCCTCGCGCATGAGCTCACCGATGCGCTGGAACAGCAGGCGGATCTCCTCCTCCGCGCCGGCGGCGGTGCGGGCCTCGATCGTGTGCCGCAGTGTGCGCACGTTGGCGGTCCACACCAGCCCGGTCGCCAGGCCCTCGGGGGCGAACCTGCGCATGAACGACGTGCGGTGCTTCTTCTCCGAGAACGGCACACCTTCCTCGTCGAGCCCGAAGTGGCCGGCCATCCACCGCTGGAACTGCTCCAGCTGCTCCAGCACGGCCGTGGCCCGCTTCATCAGCTCGTCGTCCGCCTGCGCCCATTCCGGGAACCAGAACGGCAGCTCGTCCAGGCGCACGAACCGCAGCGACTCCTGGGAGATCGCCACGCCGGGACGATGCCTGACCAGCTCATGGGTGAGGACGCGGCTCACGTTGTGCAACACGAAGCTGAAGTTCATGTGCTCCAGGACCGAGCCGTGCGCGCTGGCCAGGATGTTACGCAGGTAGTCTTCCTGGTCTTTCCTGATCCGGACCACGTTGGGGTTGAGCCCCGGCTCGAAGGAGCGGTAGCAGAGCCGGCCGGCGAACTCGGCGAGGTTCTGGGCGTCGAGATCACCGCGGTCCAGCCGCTCCAGCCAGCTCTCCCCGCCGACCTCCGCCAGGTAGCGGGCGAGTTCGTCGTAGTCGAGCGCCGGACGGGCGACGACGAAGACCTGGGGTTCGACAGTGCGCATGGAAATCCCCCGTTTGGAGCGACCGCGTTGTGACGGCCCCAAGTCAACCAGCTCCTGGCTCGGAGCGAGCACCTGCCCCGGCTTCACGTGGTGACCCTGGCCAACACTATCCCGCCGACTATCAGGGCGAGCGCCGCCATCCTCCCCACCGACACGGGGTCGTCGTTGACGACGATGCCCAAGGTGATCGCGCCCACGGCGCCGATGCCGGTGAAGACGGCGTACGCGGTGCCGACCGGCAGCGTGTTCATGGCCTGGGACAGCAGCCAGACGGCGGCGGCCATCAGGACCAGGCAGATGAGTGTGGGCAGCGGCCGGGTGAAGTTGTGCGTCGGCTTGATGCTCTGTGACCAGGCCACCTCGATCAGCCCGGCCAGCAGCAGAATCAGCCAGTTCATCGGGCCGCCTCCTTGAGCGCCGCGGCCAGTGACGTCTCGTGCTGCTCGCGCAGGTGCGCCAGCGCCGGGTCGAGGCGGGCGTTGACCAGCTCCGCGTGGATGAAGGTCACGTCCTGGACCCGGAAGTGACCGTTGAAGAAGTCGCGCAGGTAGCGCTCCTGGTGATCGTACGGCTCGCGGGGTGTGCCGGGGCCGTACGCGCCGCCGCGCGCGCTCGTCACCACGAAGGAGCGGCCTTCGAGCGACATCCTGGGAAAGGTGATCTGGTCGAGCCAGGCTTTCAGCGCCGAGGGGATCGAGTAGTTGTACATCGGCGTGCCGATGAGGATGACCTCGGCCGCGACCACCTCGTCGAGCAGCGGCTCCACGACGGCCCACGCCTGGTGCTGGGCGGGGCTGCGGACGGCCTCCCGATAGCGCGTGATGTCGGTGATCTCGTGTCTCAGGATGTGGTCGCACAGCTCCGTCCACGCCTCGCCGATGTGCGGCACGGGGTGCGTGGCCAGGTCGCGGTGGACGTACGCGGCCTGGGGGTGCGCCGCTCGCCAGGTCTCGGCGTACAGGCGGGAAAGTCTCCGCGAGAACGACGCCCGGCGGGCACTGGCGTCCAGGTGCAGCAGCATGATCTCTCCTCGTGGGCGATATGTGGACACGGTGTCCGCTTGAGTATAAGCGGACATTGTGTCCACATACAATCGGAGGCATGGAGAGAGCCGACGCCGCTCGCAACCGAGCGCGGATCCTTGAGGCGGCCGCGCTGCTGTTCGCGGAGCGGTCCCCGGAGGACGTGACGATGGACGACATCGCCAGGAAGGCCGGGGTGGGCCGGGGCACGCTCTATCGCCGCTACCCCGACCGGGCCTCGATCGCCGTCGCCCTGCTCGACGAGCACGAGCGGGATCTGCAAGAACGCCTGCTGCGCGGCGAGCCGCCGCTGGGCCCGGGAGTGCCGCCCGCCGAGCGGCTGGCCGCCTTCTACGCCGCCATGGTGGACCTGCTGGAGGACCACTCTCACCTGGTGCTCGGCTCGGAGGTGGGCCGCTCCCGCTTCGAGACGGGCGCGTACGGCTTCTGGCGCGCCCACGTGCGCGCCCTCATGGCCGCCGCCGGCACGCCCGGCCTGGACGCGCTGGTCGACGTCCTGCTCGCCCCCCTGGCCCCCGAGGTGTACGGCTACCAGCGCACGGTGCTGGGCCTCACGCCGGAGCAGATCACCGAGGCGCTGACCAGGCTCACGAAGATCCTCGACCCGCCGTGAGCCGTTCGGGGTCCGAGCCGCGCGGATGCCCGTCCTCGCCCGCGGGCGCGGCGGCCGGGTGCCCGGGCGAGGTGTCCGCCATTAGTCTTGCCGGATGTTCGCGAACGTCCCGAACACCGTCCGCTCCTGGCCGGACTCCTGGCGTGCTCGCTCCACGTTCGCCAAGGACGGCACCCTCGCGGCGCTGCTCACGCTGCTGGCGTTCGTACCGACTCTGTCCGTCATCTCGGCGCAGCTCGGTGACCTGCCGAATGCCCCGGCAGACGCGCTGGCCGTGGCGCTGGGCCTGGCACAGTCCGCACCGCTGGCCGTGCGCCGCCGATGGCCCGCGGCCTGTCTGGCGGTCGTCGGCACCGCCTTCGCCGTGCACCAGACGCTGGCCTACCCGCCGACATTCGCCAGCATCGGGCTCTATCTGGCGGTGTACGCGGCCGGAGCCCATCAAGCCCGGTTCCGTCTCGGCCTCGCCGCGGCGGCCAGCGCCGGCTATGCCACGCTGGCGGTCGTCCTGAACAGCCTCGGATCACCCAATCGTGTCCAGGACTTCCTCGCGTTCTACCTGGCACTGGTGGTGGTCTGGATGGCCGGCGTGGGGATGCGCCGCCGCCAGGCGGAGGAGGCCGAGCGCCGGCGGCTCACCGCGGACGTGGCCAAGGCCGCCGAGCGGGCACGCATCGCCCGCGAGTTGCACGACGTGGTCACGCATCATGTGACCGCCATGGTGGTCCAGGCCGACGCGGCCCAGTACGTGGTCGGCGCGGCGCCCGATCGAGCGGAGGCCGGGCTCGCCGCCATCAGCGACACCGGGCGGCGGGCTCTCACGGAGTTGCGGCACCTGCTCGGCGTGCTGGAGGCGACCGGCGAGCAGGCTGCCACGGATGACCGTACGCCGGCGCTGGGTAGGATCGGCGACCTCGTCGAGCGGGCCCGCGCGTCCGGCCAGCCCGTCGAGCTGGCCGAGCACGGCGAGCCGCGGCCGCAGGCCGTGGACGTGGAGCTGGCCGCCTACCGGGTGGTGCAGGAGGCCCTCACCAACGCGATGAAATACGCGACAGGACGGCCCACCCGGGTCACGGTGCACCACGAGCCGGACCGCATCGCCATCGAGGTGACCAGCGACGGGCCCGCCGGCGCGGCACCCGCCGTGCCCTCGGGCGGGCGCGGTCTGGACGGGCTGCGCCAGAGGCTGCGCATGCTGGAGGGCGACCTGGTCGCCGCGGGCGGGCCCGACGGAGGATTCAACGTCCGCGCCTTCATCCCCGTCAGGATCCAGGCATGACCGACACCCCGATCAAGGTGCTCATCTGCGAGGACCAGGAACTCGTGCGGGCCGGCTACGTCACCATCTTCTCCGCCCAGCCCGACATGGAGGTGGTCGGGGAGGCCGCCGACGGCCGCGCCGCGGTGGAGGCGGCGCGGCGGCTGCGCCCGGACATCGTCGTGATGGACATCCGGATGCCCGTGCTCGACGGCATCGAGGCCACCAGGCAGCTGGCGGGACCCGGCGTGGCCACTCCGGTGAAAGTGCTGGTCGTCACCACGTTCAACGTCGACGAGTACGTCTACGAAGCGCTCAGGGCCGGGGCCGGCGGGTTCCTGCTCAAAGACGCCGGACCGACGGAGCTGGTCAACGGCGTGCGTACGATCGTCCGCGGCGAAGCCCTGCTGGCGCCCGCCGTCACCCGCACCCTCATCGGCCACTTCGCCGGCCGCCTCCGCCCCGCCGACACCGCAAACCCGGCCAGGCAGGAGGTCGTGCGGGCGCTGACCCCCCGTGAGCTCGAGGTGCTCGAACAGCTCGCCGCCGGCCTGTCGAACGCGGAGATCGCCGCTGAACTGGTCATCACCGTCGAGACCGTGAAGACCTACGTGTCACGGATCCTGATGAAGCTGGAGTTGCGCGACCGCGTGCAGGCGGTCGTCCTCGCTTACCGGGTCGGGCTCGTCTCCGCCGCCGACTGAGCCACGACCCGCGCCGCGCCGTCAGCCGCAGTTGCCCCACTCGTCGCGGGAGCCCGAGGCGAGGGGGCCGCCGTGGCCGCCACTGCTGATCGCGCCGTAGAAGCGCACGCAGTGCCCCGCGGTCTTCTGGGTGGTCGCGGCGTAGTGGCCGTACTGGCCCTCGTCCTGCACGACGCCTTCGGCGCCGCTACCCGAGCTGCGGTAGTAGAGCTGGGCGATGGTCCAGGTGGCGGTGCCGTGCCAGCTCTCCTTGCGGGTCACCACGCAGTTCTCCCCGTACGAGCCGCTCCACAGCAGGTACACCGTGCCGTACCTGGAGCCGTTTCTGTTGACGGCGGAACGGGAGTCCTGGGTGGTGTAGGTCCCCGATGACCAGCCGCATCCCTCCGACGAGCGCACGATGTCGGACAGGGAGTGTGCTGAGGCCGGTCCGGGCGCCAAGCCGATCACCGCCGCGGAGAACACGAGAGTGGCTGCGCCTGTGCCGGCGAACCGTCGCAGCGGGCGGCGCGGGATTGCGAACATGACCTGCTCCTCGATGTGCCGAATCGTCGATCTCTCGTGAGACCGGCCTCCACGTTAGATCGGTAGTTAACGGAAATACGCGGTCATATCGGGACACGTACCGAGCGGAAAAGGTCATGCGCTTGCGGTGCACCCCTTGTTGAGCGGGCGCTCAAATCGTAGACTTCAGGTCTTGAGCGATCGCTCAAAACGGGGGGACGGCAATGCAGCTGTACGTGGAGGCACGCATCCGAGCCGAGCTGGATCTGCTCTGGCACCGCACCCAGGACCCGGCACACCACCGGCGCTGGGACCTGCGCTTCACCCACATCGACCACCTGGCCCGCGCGGAGGGCGAGCCGCAGCGGTTCAGGTACGGAGTCCGCCTCCTGCCGGGTCTCCTCGTCTCGGGAACGGGCATCGCCGCAGGCGAGAAGCGGCGCCCCGACGGTACTCGCACCTCGGCTCTCCGCTTCGCCTCCCCGCATCCCCTCTCGCTGATCGCGGAAGGCCGCGGCTACTGGCGCTACATCCCCGGTGGCGACGGCATCCGCTTCCTCACCGGCTACGACTACGAGCCGCGCTGGGGGCGCCCCGGCCGGATCGCCGACCGCTTCGTCCTGCGCCCGCTCATGGGATGGGCCACCGCCTGGTCGTTCGACCGGCTGCGGTTGTGGTGCGAGCGTGGCGTCACGCCCGAACGGTCACTGCGGCACGCGCTCGCCGACGTGGCGGCACGCGCGCTGGCCATCGCGGTGGCCGCGGCGGTGGCGCCGCCGGCCGCCCTACCGGTGGCGATCGCCGCGGTCTGGCTGCCGCCCTCGCGTGACACGCCGGCGGCCCGGCGCTGCCTGCGCCGCCCGCCCGAACGCGGAGCCGCCACCCCGCCCGCCCTCCTGAACTCCTTGAGGTGGTCATGACCTCGATCTTCCATCGGGCCCTCGGTGCCGGCTTCGACCGGCTCCACCCGCGCATCCAGCGGCGCTTCTCCGTCGGCCTCGGCAGCGGCGAGGCCTGCGTCGGCCGCGGCGTGATGGATCACGTCTGGCACGGAAGCGGCTGGACCCGGCCCTTCCTGGCCCTGGGCGGCAGACGGCACATCCTCGTGCCGCGCAGCGGCCACGACATCCCCTTCACCATCGAGAACGTCCCCTACCGGGACTCCTTCGGCCGCGAGACGGTCACCTTCGTCAGAACCTTCGCCTTCCCGGGCCGTCCTCAACGGTTCGACGCCACGATGGTCTTCAGCCCCGAACGCGGCTGCATCGTCGACTACCTCGGCACCCACCAGCACCTCGCCACCGACCTGCACGTCCAGGCCGACCGGAGCGGAGCCCTGGTCATCCGCTCCGGCGAGCAGCGTTTCCGCGAGGGCCCGGTGGACACCCGTGTGCCCGCCCTGATCAGGGGCGACGCCGTGGTCAGGGAATCGTACGACGACGAGGCGGGGCGCTTCCGCATCCGGGTCACCGTCTCCAACCGCTACTTCGGACCGCTCTTCGGCTACGAGGGCTCCTTCACGGCCGACCACATCGACGTGGGCGCCCATGGCGTACGCACCGACCTGCGGCCGGTCCGTGAGGAAGCGCGGGCATGAGCAAGGACACGCGGGCGAAACTGCTCGAAGGCGCACTCACGACGCTCACCGAGCAGGGCATCGCGAGGACCTCCGCGCGTGCCGTCGCCGCCGCGGCGGGGGTCAACCAGGCACTGGTCTTCTACCATTTCGGCAGCGTCGACGAGTTGCTGGCCGCCGCCTGCCGCCACGGCGCCGAGCAGCGGGTCGCCGTCCACCGCGAGCGCCTGAACGCCGTGCGCACCCTCGGCGAGCTCCTGGCACTGGGCCGGGACCTGCACGCCGCAGAGCGAGACGGCGGCCATGTCGCCGTCCTGGCCCAACTGCTGGCCGGCGCGCAGACGCAGCCACGGCTGGCACCCGCCACCGCCGCCGGGCTCGCGCTGTGGACCGAGGAGATCGAGCGGGTGCTCGGACGCGTGCTGGCCGGCAGCCTGCTCTCGGGACTCGTCGACGTCGCCGGGCTGGCCAAGGCGGCCTCCGCCGCGTTCGTCGGGCTGGAACTGTTCGAAGGCGTCGACCCGGGCGGCGCCGAACACGCCTTCGCCACACTCGATCAGATCGCCGACCTGGTCACAGCGCTGGAAGAACTCGGGCGGCTCACGCAGACGCCCTCCGCACCCGACCACGACGCTCCACCGACCGCCGGCTAGCGACCGACGCCCAAGCGCATCGGGCTGGCGGTGGGCCAGTTCGCGGCGGCCAGGAGCCGGCGGGTCTCCGCATCGAGGGCGGCGACGGCTTCGTCGCCGCCGAGCAGCTCGCGCCGCGCAGATTCACCAGCCGTGTGTATTTCGAGAGATTGCGGCATTTCCTGATCTCCGGCCGAATCTCCGTGATCCGGTCGTGCGTGACGGGCCAGGAAGGTGTGTTCGTGAACTCCGGCGGCGACATCTGGGTCTGTGCCCATCGCGGGGACACGTCGTGGGGGAACATCAGGGACGTGTCACCGCCGGAGCTCCTAGCCGGCAAGGCCGCACTGCTCGCGCGCCGCCCGGCCGGTCCGTGCGCGAGCACGGGATGCCTTTCGCTCACCTGATCGCGGTAGGGCGTACCCCACCTTCACGTCACCGGTGCGCGTGACTGTCCTGACCGCCTGAAATGTGAAGAATCAGGGTCGACCCGATACAGAGGAGCCCCCTGATGATGAAGCGCATCCTTGCCGCCGCCGCAGCCGCCGTCGTGATCGCCGCTGGTACGGCGCCCGCGATGGCCGCGGCAAGCGCCACGAGCACGACGAAGCCGACGGTCGTCGTGATCGGAACCGGCGGAACGATCGCCGGAGAGGCGCGGAGCCGGGTGAGCTTCGAGAGCTACAAGCCTGGCCGGCTGCCGACGTCCGACCTGGTGAAATCCCTGCAGCCCGAGGTCGGCGAGGTCGCCGAGGTGTCGGTGCGGGACTTCGGCGGCAAGGGCTCCAGCGGCTACAGTCTGGCCGAGTATCACGACCTGTCCCGCCTGATCGACCGGCAACTGGCCACCGCTGACGCAGTGGTGGTGGCCACCGGCACCCAGACCATGGAGGAACTGGCCTACTGGCTCGACCTCACCGTTCGCAGCCCCAAGCCGGTCGTGATCACTGGTGCCATGCGTCCGTGGTCCGCGATCAGCAGCGACGGGCCGGCCAACCTCTACAACGCGATCCGCCTGGCGGCGAGCCGTCGTACGCACTGCTTCGGCACCGTGGTCACCCTGAACGACGAGATCTTCGCAGCCAGGGAGGTCACCAAGACCAGCACCCAGCGGCTGAACACCTTCGCCGCCCCCGAGACCGGCCCGCTCGGCGCCATCGGCGACCAGGGGGTCACACTCCTGCGCGCACCTGCGCGGACCTGCGCGAAGACCCCGTTCGACCTGTCGAAGATCTCGCGCGGCAAGCTGCCGAAGACCGAGATCGTCTACACCTACGCGCAGGCCGGCGGGGAATCGGTGAAGGCGTTCACCGATGCGGGGGCCAAGGGGCTGGTCTTCGCGGGCACGCCCTCGCCGCAGCAGTTCCAGCAGGCGCAGGCCGCGGCCAAGCGCGGCGTGGCGCTCGTCGCGGCCAACCGCAACTCCTCCGGTGCCGTCCACGCGGACGTGCCTGGAGTGATCGCTGCCCAGGATCTGCTCCCCCAGAAGGCGCGGCTCCTGCTGACGTTGTCCCTCGCGACCGCCCGTGACTCCGCCCAGGTGCCCGAGTTGTTCGCGAAGTACGGCCGGCCGCAGACGAAGGAACTCTCCTGAGGGCCACTGGTCAGGCGAACGGCCAAGCCCATGGTCACTCGTAGAATGCTCGTGCCGGTGCTCGTGGCGGGGCAAGGCCCGCATGTCAGGCGGGCGCCGCGGGCGGCATCGAAACCATGAATTCGGAGTCGAAGGGGCAAGGGTCGCGGATGGCCAGACGGCAGGCCCGGTTCACCACACAGGACGTGGCGGACGATCCCCGGCTGCGCGACCATTCCCCCGAACTGTGGAGAGAGGACCTGGGTGAGGTGCAGCGCCGCCTGTTGTCGTCGGCGGTGCGCTGCTTCGCCACGAACGGGTTCCACGCCACGACCACGCGCGACATCGCCGACGGCGTCGGGCTCAGCCCGGCTGCCCTCTACGTCCACTTCCCCTCGAAGGAACTGGTCCTGTTCGAGATCATCCGGGTCGGCCACGAGCGGGTCCTGGCGCGCGTACGCGACCCGTCCATCCTGGCGTTGGAGAGTTCGGCGGACCGGCTGCGCGCCATCGTCTCGGCGTACACCGTGTGGCATGCCCGCCACCACGTGACCGCGCGGGTCTGCCAGATGGAGCTGAACGCCCTCACGGCCGAGCACTACGGCGAGATCGTGGAGCTGCGCCACCAGACCAACGGATACTTCCGGGAGGCGGTCGCGCGCGGCGTCGCCGACGGGGCGTTCGCGCAGGTCGACGTCAAGCGGGTCACGCGCGCGATGTTGTCGCTCAGCATCGACCTGGTCCGCTGGTACCGGCTCGATGGCCCCGACTCGCCGGAGCAACTGGGTGAGTTCTACGCCGGCCTCGCGCTGCAGCTGGTCACCCCGTCCCACGACGCTGCCGGCGAGTGAGCCCGCGCCCTGCGGCCGCCTCACCTGTTGACAAGCGGCCCGTCCGCACCTGACTATGCGCTTAGTAACCTTCGTGATCGAGATCGAACCAGAGATGAACGCCCACATAGCGCCTTGAGCCAGGCCGGCCGGCTCAGCGGACCGGGCCCCAGGGAGTCGCACATGCCCCTTCTCCTCCGCAGATCTGCTGTCTTCTCGGCCCTGCTGGCGTCGCTCGTGGCGATTCCTCTGGTGCCGGCGGCGTCGCCCGCGCTGGCGGACACCCGCTGCTCCCGCATGGGCAAGGCCCACGTACCGGGCGCGCGGCATCAGGTCGCCGCCTGCCTGGACGACCTGACCACCGCCGGTACGGTCGCCTCGGGGCACACCGATGCCGCCGACTGGGCGGGGCTGCATTCGGCGGCCACCCGCAACCCGAGCGGAGTGCCGGGGATCCAGATCGACGGCTATTTCCCGGACACCTCCACGTCCAACCCCACCCACGGCTGGAACCACGACTCCCAGTTCGTGATCCGGCTCCCGAAGAAGTGGAACGGCGGGCTGGTGGTCGCGGGCGCGCCGGGAAACCGCCGCCAGTACGCCAACGATTTCACGATCTCCGACTGGGTGCTGGCCAAGGGCTATGCCTACGCCTCGATCGACAAGGGCAACGGCGGACTGGAGTTCTTCAAGGACGGAAAGCGGCCGGGCGACGCCATCCTCGAGTGGTACCACCGGATGACCCAGGTCACGATCGCCGCCAAGGCGACCGTCGCCCGCCACTACGGCAGATCGATCAGCAGGACTTACGCGGCGGGCATTTCCAACGGCGGCCAGCTGGTGCGCTGGGCGCTGGAGAACCACCCCGAGCTGTACGACGGCGGCGTCGACGCCGAAGGCACGCTCTGGCCGCCGGACGACGGCTCGAACGCGCTGGTCTACCTGCCGGTGGCGCTGCGCAACTACCCCAAGTACGCGCAGACCGGCGACCCCGAAGCGCACGCCGCGATGTTGCGGGCCGGTTTCGCGCCGGGCTCGGAGTTCCTGTGGGACTTCAACTACCGCTCCATCTGGGACGGCACACAGCGCAGATACCGCGAGGAAATCGACCCGGACTACGACGGTGACCTGGAAGCGGGCATCCCGTTCTGCGAGAGCGGCACGCCCAACTGCGACACCGACTACGACTACTACGCGCGCCCGAAGAGCGTGCACGAGGCGGTGCGGCGGGCGTCGATGAGCGGCCGCATCGGCAAGCCGCTGATCACCGTGCAAGGGACGCTGGACACCCTGCTGCCGATCAAGGTCCACGGCGACCCGTACGCCGCGCTGGTGCGTTCGCAGGGGAAGGCCGGGCAGCACCGCTACTACAGGATAGAAGGCGCCTCCCACCTGGACAGCGAGTACGACATGTTCCCGGACAGGATGCGCCCCCTGCTTCCCTGCATGCGGACGGCGTTCGAGGCCCTCGAACGCTGGACGGCCCTCCGCGGCCACAAGCCCCCGCCCAGTGCCACCATTCCCCGGCAGACCTCCGGAGACGTGGTCAACACCTGCGCCATCAGCTGACCGGACCGCCTGAGGCCGTGCCGCCGGCCAGCTCGTCGGCCCTGGCGCGGATGAGCCGCTGGACGATGAGGGCCGACGGCGAGGGCCTGCTGTCCTGACGCTGGGTCAGGCACAGGTGGACGGGCTGCGCGTCGGAGAGGGGAAGCCAGACCAGGTCGGTGATGTCGGCCGAGGTGTCGAACCCGGCGAGGACGCCGAGCCCGACGCCCTGGCCGACCATCACCTTGACGGTCCGCGCCGACATGGCCTGCACGACGACATCCGGGGCCGCCACGTGCCGGTGCAACGTCTCCCACATCACGGTGCCCGCCCGCATGGTGACGATGGGCCACGCCTCGAGATCACGCCAGTGGATGTGCTCGCGCCCGGCCAGCGGATGGTCGGTGCGCGCGTAGGCCCCGAGGGGCGCGGAGATGAGCGGTATCCGGCGCAGCCCCGGCGCCGCAGGGGTCAGCGGCGTGGTGATCACCCCGAAGTCCAGCGCGCCGTCCAGCACGGCGGTCTCGACGGCGGCCGAGGCTCCCTCGCGGACGGCGAAGCGCAGCCCGGGATGATGTCGGCGCAACCGGCCCACGACCGGCGCGATGATGGTCTCGACCGTCACCGTGACGCCGCCGATCTGGACCCGGCCGCGGTATGCGCCGCTCGACCGCATCGCCGACTCGCGCACCGCCAGCTCGGCCTCCACCAGCCGGCGCAGCGCTTCGATCAGGGCCTGACCGGCCGGTGTCGGGCGCACGCCGTGCCGGCTGCGGGTGAGCATGACGACGTCGAGATCCTCCTCCAGCAACGCGATCTGCTGCCCGACCGTGGGCTGGCTGACGCCGCACCGGGCGGCCGCCGCACGCAACGATCCCGTCTCGACGGCGGCCAGGAAGTAACGCGCCCGTTCCACCCGCACCGCGCCACCATAAAGGCAGAACCTTCCACCTGTGAACTCCTTCCATGTCTTCCCCGCACGCCGATGGCACGGCATGGTGACGGCAGTCACACCGATCCCGCAACCGATGTTCCCGAGGTGAAAGGAATATCCAGTGGCCAACGGTCCGCTCAGCGGAGTGCGCGTCCTGGACGTGTCGACGATCCTGGCCGGCCCCCTGGCGTCCTCGCTGCTCGGCGAGTTCGGCGCCGAGGTGATCAAGGTCGAGCATCCCGCCACGGGCGACCCGGCGCGCCACTACCCGCCGCTGGAGGACGGCGAGTCGGCCGCCTGGGCGATGCTCGGCCGCGGCAAGCGGAGCGTCACGATCGACCTGCACCACGCCGAGGCGGCCGGCCTGGTCGGCCGGCTGGCCGCGGCCGTGGACATCGTGGTGACCAACTTCCGCCCGGCGACGCTGCGCCGGTTCAGCATCGACTTCGACGACCTCAGGGCGTACCGGCCGGATCTGGTGATGGTCCAGGTGAGCGCGTTCGGCCGCACCGGCCCGTACGCCGACCGGCCCGGCTTCGCCCGCGTCGCGGAGGCGTTCGCGGGTCTGACCTACCGCACGGGCGCCCCGGAACGGCCGCCGCTCTTCGCCGGCTATCCCGTGGCCGACGGCGTCACCGGCATCTACGCCGCGTTCGCCGCCATGCTCGCGCTGCGCCAGCGAGACCTCACCGGGCAGGCCCAGCTGGCCGACATCCCCCTCTACGAGCCGCTGCTGCGGATGATGGAGGACTTCATCGTCGAGTACGGCGCGACCGGCGAGAACCGCGAGCGCCAGGGCAACCAGAACCCGCACATCAGCCCCAACGATCTCTACCGCACCCGTGACGGCCGCTGGCTGGCCCTGCCCGCCTCGACCGAGCAGATGTGGCGCCGGCTGGTCAAGGTCATGGACGCCGCGGACCTCGCCGTACACGACTCCATGACCGCCCGGCTTGAGCACCGCGAGCAGATAGAGGCGCGGGTCGCCGCCTTCGTCGCGGCGCACGACCTCGAACCGCTGATGTCGCTGCTCGTCGACGCCGGCGTGGCCGCCGGGCCGGTGAACTCGGCGGCGGACATCTGCGCCGACCCGCACATCCGCGCCCGCGGCTCGGTGGTGGAAGTGCCGGACGACAGGACGGGCCGCCCACGGCTCATGCAGGCGCCTGCCGGACGCTTCTCCGGGTTCGACGCCACGATCGGCCACACCGCGCCGGCCCTCGGCGAGCACACCACCGAAGTCCTGCGCGACCTCGCCGGGATCGAGGAGCAAGAGATCCATGACCTGCGCCACCGAGGAGTGGTCTGACCGAGAGAGAGCCTGCTCATGACCCTGGCGACTCTGTCCATCATCGTGCTGGCCGCCCTGCTCGCGGCGACCCTGATACCCGGCTTCGACCTCGGGCTGGGCGCCCTCGCGGCGGCGTTCCTCCTTGGGCTCGCCGCCGGTGTGGCGGCGAACGACGTGACGGCGTTCTTCCCGGCCGATTTCTTCGTGCTCATCGTCGGGGTGACGGCCCTGTTCGCCGTCGCCCAGCGCAACGGGACCCTCGACTGGTTACTCGATCTGCTGCTACGGCTGGCAGGCGGCCGGCTGGTGCTGATCTCCCTGGTTCCCTTCGCCATCGGCGCCGTGCTCACCGCAGCCGGCACCCTCCCCGCGGCCGCGACCGCCATCGTCTCCCCGATCGCCCTCGGCTTCGCCGCGCGGTACCGGACCTCGCCGCTGATCGCCGCCGTCCTGGGCATCACCGGAATCATCAGCGGGCTGCTCTCGCCGCTCGCCGTCTACGGCGTCACCGCACGCGAGCTGAGCACCAAGCTCGGCATCGGCCTCCCCGGCTCAGCGCCGGTGGCCTTCCTGAGCGGCGGGCTGCTCGCCGGTCTGGCCGTGTGCGCGGCCTTGCTGGTCATCGGCATGTGGAACGGCGGCATCCCCCGCGGCCGGGCCCCGGTCTCGGGGGATGTGCCCGGCGCCGCCGCGCCAGAGCCCGCGTCCGGCGCCACCGGATCGGAACCGGCGTCCGGCGTCACCGCGCCGGAACCGGCGTCCGGCGCAGGCGGCGGCACCGGGACGGCGACGGTCGCCGCGCCCGCGCCCGCGGCACCGCAGAGGCGACCCGGAGCACGTGCTTTCACCCTGCTGTGCATGCTCGCCGTCGTCGCCCTGTCCGTCGGCTTCGACATGAACGTCGGCTATCTCGGCCTGACCGCGGCGCTGGTCCTGCAGCTGGTGTTCCGGCTGCCGGTCGACGCGATCGTGTCCAGGATCCCGTGGAACGTGGTCCTGCTGATCGGCGGCCTGCTGACCTACGTGGGCCTGATGCAGCACCTGGGAGCGTTCAAGCAGATCAGCGACCTGCTCACGATAGAAGGATCGCCGCTCCTCAGCCTGCTGGTGCTCTGCTACATCGCCGGCGTCACGTCCTTCGCCGCCAGCTCCATCGCGGTGTTCGCGACCGTGATGCCGCTGCTGCCCCCGTTGGTGGCCGCCGGCGTCTCCCCGGTCGGCGGCGTGCTCGCCCTCGCTCTGGCGTCGGTGCTGGTCGACATCAACCCGCTCGGCATCACCGGCGGTCTCATCCTCGGCGCCGCCGAGCCCTCGGTCAGGCCCCGCCTGTTCCGCCAGCTGCTCACCTACGGTCTCATCTCGATCGTCGTCGCACCCCTCCTGGCCTGGCTCGCCTTCGGCTGGTGGTGACGCAGGCGCCACCGGACACAGCTCGCCGGCCGACGAGGTGACCGCGGGGTCACCGCTGCCTGGCGTCGGTGCAGTAGACGTCCTTGCCGTTCACGCAACGGGTTGCGGGGACAGGACCGCGAGTCCTGCCTGATCCCGACGAGACGGACGCGCTCTGCGGCAAGTACCGGCTCGACGGCAGCCGCCTGCACCCGCTCATGGCCGAGCTGCCCCAGGTCGTCCACCTTCCCCACCGAGTGGGCAGCCACCTGGAACTCCGCGCTGCGATCGACCTGCTCGCCGGCGAGCTCGACGAGAGCGGGCCCGGCTCCTCCATCGCGCTCCCGAGCCTGTTCGACCTCCTCCTCGTCGACATCGTCCGCTCCTGGATGACCGAGGCCACCTGCGAAACCTGGCCCCGCGCACTGGGCGACCCGGTGACGGCCGCCGCCCTGCGGGCGCTGCACGCCAACCCGGCCGCCCCGTGGAGCAACGACCGCCTGGCCGCGGAGGCGGGCGTCTCCCGTCCCACCCTCGCGCGCCGGTTCACCACCCTGGTCGGCCGCCCTCCGATGGCGTACCTCACGTGGTGGCGCCTGACCCTTGCCGCCATCTCGCTCCGCGACACCCCGGACACCCTGGCCACCATCGCCGGACGGGTCGGCTACGGCAGCCCGTACGCACTCTCACACGCCTTCGAGAGGGAGTTCGGCACCACACCGGGGCGGTATCGAGCGAAGAGGGCGTAGATCCGGGGCCGCTATCCGGCGTAGGTCTCGAACTCGGCGACCCTCGGCGTGCTGGTCGCGCCGGTGATTCGGAAGGTGATCTTGCTCAGCGAGGTCGGGGTGAAGGTGATGGTGCCCGCCCCGCTGCCGGATTTCAGGACGGCCCCGGTGCCGTGGTTGACGAGCTGCCAGGATCCGATGGCGCCCGCGGAGCCCGACGCCTCACGGATGACGACCCTGGAGACCGTCGTAGGGGAACTCCACTTGACCGAGATGTCACCGGTCGAGCCGGTCGGCGACCAGTAGGTGCTCATGTTGCCGTCCCGCACGTTGCCGTAGCTGGTGCCGCCGGCCTTGCTGGAGCCGTCGGAGCCGGCCCCGATGCTGAGATTAGTGCCGCTGGGCGGCGTGGTCGGCGGGTCGGTGGGCGTGGTCGGGGGCGTCGTGGGTTCCTGCGGTGCGGAGCAGTTGCCTGACGACTCCAGCAGTCCCTTGTTGGCACCCGCCGTCTGCCGGACGATGTCCGGCACACAACTGGCTCCGTCGAGGGCGTAGGAGTAGGGGATGCTGACGGAGGTGTTGGACTGCGGGTCGGGGCCGGCGGGGTTGTTCTCGTCGCCAGGGCTCGACCAGGTCACGTTGTCGAAGATGTTGCCGCCGACCTGCCAGTATCCTGCCTCGTCGGTGTAGAAGGTGCCGAGGACGTCTTTGGAGTCCTCGAAGTAGTTGTTGTCCACCTTGGCGCGGCCCCCGGCCCGGGAGTTGATGCCGGACTCGTGAAGGTCCACGTAGTGGTTGTTGTAGATGTGGGCGATGCCGCCACGCAGCAGGGGTGTGCGGGAGTCGATGTTCTCGTACCGGTTGTGGTGGAAGGTGACGTAGCCGTTCGAGCGGTCGCTCTCGCTGGACCCGATGAGCCCGCCGCGGCCGGAGTTGCGCAGGATGCTGTAGGACAGGGTCACGTACTGGGTGTCGTTCTTCATGTCGAAGAGGCCGTCGAAGCCCTCCGACTCCCCGCCCGAGGCCTCCAGGGTGACGTGGTCGACCCAGACGTTGCGGACGTTGCTCTCCATGCCGATGGCGTCGCCGCCGTTGGACGTGGGCGAGCCCGACTTCTTGACGTTGCGGACGGTCACGTTCCTGATGATGATGTTGCGGGCCTCACGGATGTGGATGCCCAGCTGGTCGAAGACGGCCCCGTTGCCGACCCCGATGATCGTGACGTTGCTGATCTGCTTGAGTTCGATCACGCTGTCGGCGGTGTTGCAGCTGTCGCCCGACACCTTGC
This sequence comes from Nonomuraea diastatica, assembly GCF_004349015.1. Taxonomy (NCBI): domain Bacteria; kingdom Bacillati; phylum Actinomycetota; class Actinomycetes; order Streptosporangiales; family Streptosporangiaceae; genus Nonomuraea; species Nonomuraea diastatica. The sequence continues at coordinate 24,800 of NZ_SMKP01000015.1, read as the reverse complement.
TGGTGTTGCCGTGATTGATGGTCCCCTCGACCTCGATGGTGATCGGGGTGCTGCTGCTGGCCCGGCCGCACAGGGCCGCGTGGATCGCGGTGCCGGTGGTGGCTCTCACCGTCTGCCCGCCCGCACCGCCGGTGGTCCCGCCGTTGCCGGTCGCGTAGCCGGTGGCGGTGCCGGCCGCCGCCGACGCCTGGGTGATCGGTAACGCCACACCGACCGCGGCCGCAGTGGCCAGCGCGGCCAGGGCCGCATGGAATCGCAACGCGACTGCTCGTCTCATTCTCGTCCCACCTTCGTCGTCGCGGACGACCACACCGTAGGAAAGCGCTTTCCCTCTGTCAATCAAGGGTGAAACTTTCACGTCGTCACCCGGCGGCGAGGGGCCGTGCCGGCTGAGAGCTTGGCCGTGACCAGGCAGATGGCCGATGCCTCTGACGGCGAAGGCCGGCGCAGAGACGCCGATGACATCGCCCCCGGGATCGGTCGTGGCATCGTGCAGGAAGGTGTAGAAACGTTCGTCGAAATGCTCAGGAGCCCCGCGCCGGACAGCGGAGTGCTCAGCGGCGGATACGACTCGCGCCCGCGAAGGGAAGCCGGCCAGGGTCTCGTCGTCCGGCGCCGCCCGCCGCGAAAATGCAGATGCGGCATCGACATCCGTCGTGGGACGGTGCGTTGCATGGCAGACCCGCCACTGGCCGGCGACGTCCGGTTCACCACGCGCCTGCGGCTCGAACCGGCCGGTCCCGCTCACGCTCCTGACCTCTGGCTTGTGCACGGCGACGAAAAGGTGTGGCCGTGGTACGGCGGCGGCAAGCCGAGCTTCGAGCGGGCGCAGGAATCGGCGGCGTTCATGGGCGACTCGTGGCGCCTCCACGGTGTGCACAAATGGATCGCCTACGACCGCATGAGCGGCCAGGTCGTCGGTCGCGGCGGATTGTCACGCACGCCGGTCGACGACGACTGGGGTCAGATCTACGCGTTCCTTCCGGCAGAGCCGTGGGTGCGCGTCGCGCATGAGGCCCGCCGCCCGTTCGTGGCGCACGCGAACTGGCTCGAGATCGGATGGGCGCTGCGGCGGGAATTCTGGGGGCGCGGGTACGCCTGCGAAATCGGCCGTGCCGGGCTGGCGTTCGCCTTCGACGTCCTCGGGGCGCGAGCCGTGGTGTCGTGCACGGCCCGTCACAATGTGCGTTCACGTGCGGTGATGGAGCGCATCGGCATGCGGTACGCGGGCGAGATCCGGACCTGCGGCACGGCCGAAGGGATGGAAGGAGAGCAGGACGACGCGCCGTACGCGGTGTGCGTGCGGCTACGAGAAGATGGGTCCTCTGCGGCTCGAAGCGGGTGAGGCCGCTGTGGGCCCGTTTCAGCCGGCCGGCGGCTGGTGCGTGCGCTGATAGTGCCGCCGGGCCTTCATCCGGTTGCCGCACACGGCCATCGAGCACCAGCGAGCCCTGTTGGTCTTGCTGCGATCGAGGAGGAACAGCCTGCACTCGCTGTTCGCGCAGGGCCTCAGCCGCCCGGGCCGCGTCCGCTCCAGCGCGTCCCAGGTCAGAATCACCCTGACGCTCATCGCCCGCCCGGGTGGTGCGTCGAGTGACCATTCCACGCCCTGCTCCGACATGGCCGGGCGGTAGGTGGCGCCGTCGAGGAAAGGCCCCAGCGCGCTCCCCGGCCGGTCGCCGTGGAGGATCCCCTGCAAGGTGTCCCTGACCTGCCGGACGGCGTCGCGTTCCTGAGGTGACCCGTCGCCTCCCCGTTGCCGCAACCAGGCGCGCGCCTCGGCCGGATCGGCGAGGAGGTCCTGGCGGGCCCCGTCGACGACCGGAGTGCTGTTGAGCAGGTCCAACAGCACGTCTTCGTCCGCCCATGTCACCGTCTCGAACATCCCCTAACCCCTATTCGGTACTTGACAGGTTAGAATCTCATTTGCTTCAGTCTAACCATTCAATCAGATCAAAGGGGTTAGCCATGGTGAACGTCCACCACCGTTACGCGACCGTGCAAGGCCGGCGGCTGTTCTACCGCGAAGCCGGATCCCCGGACGCGCCCACCCTCGTCCTGCTGCACGGCTACCCGACCAGCTCGTTCATGTTCCGCGAGCTCATCCCGGCACTGGCCGACCGCTATCACGTCATCGCTCCCGACCACCTGGGGTTCGGGCTGTCCGACGCGCCGCCCGTCGAAGACTTCGACTACACCTTCGACGCTCTCACCGGGCTGACGGCGGGCCTGCTGGACCAGCTCGGAGTCTCCCGCTACGCCATCTACGTGCAGGACTACGGCGCCCCGATCGGCTGGCGGCTCGTCCTGGACAACCCGGACGCCATCACGGCGATCATGACCCAGAACGGCAACGCCTACCAAGCCGGCTTCGTGCCCGGCTTCTGGACGGACGTCTGGGACTACCACCGCGAGCAGACCCCCCAGACCGAAAAGGCCGTCCGGCAGGCGCTCACCATCGATGCGATCAGATGGCAGTACGTCACCGGCGTGCCCGACGAGACCCTCGTCAGCCCCGACACCTGGCACCACGATTTCGCCCTGGTCTCCCGCCCCGGCAACGACCGTGTCCAACTGGCCCTGTTCCTGGACTACGCCACCAACCCGCCGCTCTACCCCCGCCTGCACGAAGTCCTCCGCGAACGCCGGCCACCGCTGCTCGCCGTCTGGGGCAAGGGCGATGAGATCTTCGGCCCCGACGGCGCCCGCGCCTTCGCCGCCGACGTGCCCGAGGCCGAGATCCACCTCCTCGAAGGCGGTCACTTCCTCCTGGAGAGCGCTCTCGACGAGGTGACCCGGCTGATCAGAGATTTCCTCGGCCGGGCGGCGCTTCCCGCCTGAGACCCCCGCCGGCACACCGGACACGGGCGACACCGCGAGCCGGACGGCCGCATGCTCGACCCCGTCCACGGCTGTCCGGTGCGGCTGACGCACCGAACCGGCCGGGCGGGTTGCCACGGTGGGGGTCGTACGAGTCGTAAGGCGGGCCTTGGCCGCGCCGCACGCGTCGAGACGATGACGGAGCCAGACCAGGCCGTTCTCCCGAAAGACCTTCTCGTGTGGTCGTCTTCACATGCGCAACGCGGTCCGGGGCCATGACGTCCACGGCTGCGCTGCCGGCGGCCGGGCGACCTGGTCACAGGCCGCCCGGGCATCGCTGCCGATGGGTTCCCACCCGATCGGGGCCGCCCTCGAACCGTCATCCGGAGCGGTTCAGGACGGTGTCCCGGTGCACCTCACAGAGGGTTGAGGAGATCGGTGATCCGGTGGAACCCGTCGGTGCCGAGACCCCGTCCGATGGCGCGGCGCGCCAGTCCTTCGGCCGCGCGCATCACGCCCGCCTCGATGCCATGGGCCTCGGAGAGGTGGACGATATGGGCCATGGACGACACCGCCGAGGTGATCGGGTTGATGTCGTCGGAGAACCTGCCGTCGTCGACATCCTTCGCAACCTCGTCGAAGATCGGCGGAAGGATCGTGCCGATGCCCTTGGCGAACGGCGCCAGCTCCCGCGCGGTGATCCCCTCGGCTCGGGCCACCGCCAGCGCATGTGCGTAACCTGCCATCGCGGTCCAGAAGATGTCGAGCAAGGCGATGTCGTACGCGGCCGCCCTGCCGACGTCCTCGCCGAGGTGGGTGTGGGTGCCGCCCAAGGTGTCCAGCATCGGCCGGTGCTCGAGGTAGAGCTTCTCGGGACCGCTGTGGAGGAACACCCCGGCCGGCGTTCCGATGGTCGTGGTCGGCGTCATGATCGCACCGTCCAGATATCCGATGCCGTGCTCGGCCGCCCAGGACGCGGTGTCCCGGGCCCGGTCGGGGGTGTCGGCGGTCAGGTTCACGAGAGTGCGCCCGTGGAGCGTGTCGGCGACCACGTCACGCCGCACGATGGCGTTCACCGCGTCGTAGTTCAGCACGCAGACCACGGTCGCACCGCTCGCACCGACCGCCTCCTCGGGCGATCGAGCGCTGATCGCGCCCCGCTCGACCAAGTCCTGCTCCTTGCCCGGCGTCCGGTTCCAGACCGTGGTCCGTAGGCCGGCCTCCAGGAAGGCGCCGGCCAGGGCCCGGCCCATCGGCCCCAGACCGAGCACGGTGACGGCAGACTGTTCAGCGTGTGAGGTCATGCCTCAACTCCTCGACAATGAGTGAACGGTGATGAATGGGGGATGGCGATGACGCGCAGCCGCGCTCAGGATGTGAACGTGTGCGGAGTGACCGCGGCGATCGCGGTTATCGACGGCAAGTGGAAGACGGCGTTGCTCTGGCTCCTGGAGTCCCGCCCGCACCGCCCCGGCGAGCTACGCAGGCGGCTGCCGGGACTCACCGAGAAGGTGCTGACTCAGACGTTGCGGGAGATGGAGACCGACGGACTGGTCCACCGGGAGGTCTACGACGTACGGCCGCTGAAGACGGTGTACTCGCTGACCTCCTTCGGCCGTGAGCTCTCCGAAGCGCTGGCACCACTTTCCGATTGGGGCCATCGCCGCCTGGAGAAGCTGGCCGAGTCGTCCCAAGCGGTTTCCTGAAACATCGCCGGCCTCCCCGTCTTATCCGGATGTGAGGGCCCTTCGGCCCGCACGACCAAGCTTCAGGCCGCCCCGGCCCGGTCGACAAGTACCCACAAAAAAGTGGCCACGGCGGGCGGCGCTCACACGGTCCGTTCGTGTACGTGACACCAGCGCCAGGTCGTCTCCGGCTCCAGTGGCGTGACCACCGGATGGTCGGTCTCCCGGTAATGCTGCGGGCGTGGGTGCGTGGCGAATCGTCGGAACAGGCCACTCAGCCGCACGTCAGGCACGCCACCAGGCGAGTCCAGATCAGGCCGAGGACCAGGCATTCTTCGCACTGCGGCAATCCCTGCTTTCCGGTTTCGTTGCCGGCCATGGCGGCGCACCAGTGTCGCGGTGGTCATGATCGACCTGGTGGCCGGGCGAGGCCGTCGGCGTCGCGGTGCGCTCGTCCCGCGTGGCCTGTTCATCCTGCGGGAATGTACGCGAAGATCGCTTGCAGGGAACTCCGATCCAACGAGCCTCTCGCCACACTTCACGAAGCACCTAGATTGGGGGAGACGGCCCGTTTCGGCGCCGCCCAGGCAGGCAGGGGTGGTGGGCATGGAGTTACGTCAGCTGCGCTATTTCGTGGCGCTGGCCGAGGAGTTGCACTTCGGCCGGGCGGCCGCCCGCGAGCACATCGTGCAGTCCGCGCTGAGCCAGCAGATCCAGCGGCTGGAGCGCGAGGTGGGGGTACGACTGCTGGACCGTACCACCCATCACGTCGATCTGACTTCGGCGGGCGCAGCCTTCCTCATCGAGGCGCGTCAGATCCTCGACCACGTGGGCCGGGACGGGCAGGCCGCGCGCAACGCCGTCGCCTCAGCGCCGACGCTGCGTGTCGGCATCATCGACGCCGGCTACGACACCATGCCGCAGATCCTTCGCGAGCTCCAGAGCAACCACCCCGATATCACCATCCATCAGGTCGAAGCGGGCTCCACCGAGCAGTACCGGCAACTGGCCGACGGCCGCCTGGACATCGCCATCGGATCTGCTACCCGGCTTCCGGCCGAGGTGACCTCCAAACTCATAAGACTCGATCCGCTCGGCGTGCTGGTGCCCGACGACCACCCCTTCGCCGACCTCGACGACGTACCCGTCGCCGCTCTCGCCGACGAAGTCCTGCTGCTCGGCGAAGAAGCACAGTCACCGGAGCTCAACCAGTTCGTCATCACACTGTGCCGCGAAGCTGGATTCACGCCCACCATCTACGAGGGCACCGTGCAGAGCAGCCGCGCCGCCGCCGACCTCGTACTCCAGCACCGCTGCGTCTACTGCGTCCCCTCCTCCTTCCGCACCTCCAGCCGGCCGGGCACCACCTGGCGGCCTCTGACCGAACCTGCCATGCACCACCCCTGGTCGCTGCTCTGGCACGACGCCAATCCCTCTCCTCACATCGCCACCGTCATCAACAGCGCCCGGAGGCTGGCCGAGCGGCTCGATTGGCTGGAACCCGCCGGTCCAGCCACCGGGTCATCGCCCGGCGAAGGTGCTCCGAGTGCCACCGGCCACAGCGATGAGGTTGTCTGAGGCGCGGGGACTGGACGCTGCGCACCACGAAAGCCTGGTGATCGGTTCTGGAGATGGATCCTTTTCGAATCGCCTGTTTCGGCGCGGACCGCGTGGGTGTCAGCTGGAGGAGAACAAGCTTGACCGTCGGCAGCGGTGATCATGCGGCCGCCGGCCCGCTGCTTCGACCGGTCAGGGAAGACTGATCACGTGCAGACATCGATGCACCGCCAGAGGAGCGCGGCCATGGGTACCATCGCTTGGATCATCCCGGGACCGGTCTCCGGAGCGTTGGCCAGAATGCCGGCCCCGTCGCACGTCGCCGGCGTCCAAGGGTTCTTCGACCTGTCCACCTGGCGGTGCGCCGCCGTCAGCGCGGCAGTCCTGCTGCTCGCCCGCAACCTCATCCCCGTCCAATGCTCGAACCAGCGGACCGGTCGTCGATGAGAGCGTCAGGCGCTCTCCGAAGCTCACGCCCCGGCCGCTGGATGGCCATCGCCGGAGCCATCGCGGTCATCGGCTTCGGCGCCATCCTCACCTTTGCCCTGGCCGGGGGGTCGGTAAGCGGAATCGACCTGCGCGTCCCGGGCGTTATCCTGATGCTCTGTGGCGCCCTCGGGTTGTTGCTGCCCCTGCTCCACGTCAGGTCACGCTGGAGCCAGTCGACCGCCCGCAGCCGTCAGGACGCCATCGACGATCTGCCACCGCTCAACCCGGCTGCTCCGTCCGGCCGCGATGCCAGGCGCCGCCGCGACCGCGAGCCTCCCGGCAACCGCTTGACCTGATCACCACCAGAGGCGCGGCCGCCGCCCGGTGAGCCGGCGGACCGGAGCCACCGGGCTCACTGCGGGCCCGCTGATCTTCCTGATCACCAACCCGGTCGGATTGTCCGGCGCCGCGTTCCTGCTACCGGTCGCGCGGAGTACTTGCGGGCGGGCCGCAGAATCTGGCGCCACAGCTCTTTGCTGATCGCTCGAAGCGGCAATATGCCGGCCCGCGGGCCGGCATATCTATCGTTTTCCGTCGAGGTTGTTGACGGGGGTCGGCGGTCAGCGTCTGAACATGTCTTTGATCTGCTTGCCGCGCCGCCTGAGAGTTTTCTCCGGCCTGCTTGCCGCGCCTTTCGACTCCAAGTGCTGGTTTCCGGTGGCGCGGCCGAAGTGGAGCATGATCCAGCCTTGGATGGCCCACGTCTTTGACTTGATCTTCCCGGTCAGGCTCACAGTGCTTCCCTTCGGCAGCCCTCGGGGTTCGCCTCGAAGGCCCGTGGATCCGTCGTCGCCGGGGGACCATGTCCGGCCGGCGTTCAAGGCCGCAACGCGGCCTGATTCGAGGATGCTCTTCCGGACCGAGAACGGAAACAAGAAATTACCGACCTGGTTATCTCCGCATTCGATAACAGCACCGATTTTGCCGATGGCGACTCAATGTCTCTCCCGTGCGTCGCAGAAAGAGGTACAACAAAAATACCGAGGACATTCCGTGCGTTGGCATTCGGGTTGGCGTCGCCCGCGGCGATAGACCACTTCGGCCTTCGATGAGGGCCTGGCAGGCCAGGCAACAAGATGACAGCACTCGTCTCCCCGCCCACACCGTCGAACCCGGGCACCGCTGCGGTCGCCACGGCCCGTTCCGCGATCAGGCTCAGGCTGAATCCCGTCCTTGACCGGAGGGGCACCGTCGACGGAGCGTGGTGGCCCCGCTCCAGCGACGCCGCCGCCGAACTCCCCGACCTCATCTCCGCCATCGAGCAGCGGCTCGGCAGAGCCGTCCTGCGCGTGGGCCTGTATCACGACGTGTGGGATCACATCCCGCGCCGCGTCACCGCCCGCGGGCGGCAGGTCAAAGTGGGCTCATTCCGCAGTGCCGACCCGCATCTGATCACCCTGTCCATCGAGGGAACCGCGCCCATCAGTGTGCTGGTCATCCCACCTGGCACCGCGAACGATCCGGCCATGGCAGCCCTCACGTCCGCCGCCGCGGGCACGGTCGGCGTCGGTCCTGCTGACATCCTCCACCCCACCGGCCAGGACGAGGAGATGCGAGGTCACGACAGCTCAGCCGCGTGGGAGAACGAGGGCGGCCGCGTCGCCGATCTCGAGCCCGCATGGCCCGCCGATCGAGGGTTGAGGACGTGGTTCCTGGCGTAGGTACCGCTGGCTGGTGCCTCCATCGCTGTCCGGTCATTCGTCCGGCCAGTCGTCCCTCGAACTTGTACCGCGTCTCCTCCGCCACGACCAGATAGCCGTTTCGCGTCGCGAAGGCCCAGGCTGCGCCCCCGTGGCGCGGGCGCGACGCGCCTGGCCAGGCGCGTCGGAAGCCTGCTGCCGGTGGTGGCGCGAGCGTCCGACACGCCAACCGGTGATCGTTCCCGATCGCCAGGCTGGACAACCGCCGAGCTGGAATGTATATCTAGATGCGATCTCTAGTAATCAACTCTAGTAAGGGGAGGCGGCAGTGGATCTGGAGCGCGCGGCGTGGCTGCACTTCAGCCAGGGAAGGGACGACGACGAGGGCCAGGAGGTCGCCGTCAAGGAAATGCTGCTGGCCTACTACACGTCCGGCAGGCCACCGTGGGACAACGGTGTTCCGGCTCCCGAACTGGCTGACACGGTGGAGGGGCCGGATGCGTTGCCGCCCGGGCGGGCACTCGACCTGGGCTGCGGCACCGGCACGAACGCCGTCTACCTCGCCCGCCACGGCTGGGACGTGGTGGGCGTGGACCTGATCGACCGCGCCATCGAGCAGGCCAGGACCAAGGCCGACGCCGCCGGCCAACGGGCGAAGCTGCTCTGCGGCGACGTGACCCGGCTAAACGAACTTGCCGTCGGTGACGGGTTCAGCCTGTTCTTCGACCTGAGTTGCTACTGCGGCATCCCCCGCCACCGCCGGGATGCCTACGCCGCCGGGGTCACCCGCCGTGCCGTGCCAGGAGCGCGGCTGCTGATGTTCGGGTACGGCCCGGAAGGCTTCGATGACGGCTGGAGCGGTGTCACCGCCGATGAGATGCGTACGCGTTTCACCGGCTGGGACCTCACCGATGTCACGCCCGGGACCAACACCGTGCCGACGTACTGGTTCACCCTGCACCGCCGTTGACCGACCTGGCGGCACCCTCGGCCACCCAGCCCAAGGATAAGCCGCGCTCCACGCTGCCCCGGGTGGAGGACTTCACCCAGGGCAGGTCCGCCAGGTCGGCGTGGCCGAGGAGGTCAGGAAATTTCGGGCGGGTCGTCAGCGCAGCTGGGAGGCCCGTCGACGTGGACGACAACGCCCGAGGATCCCAGACCGGGCGCATCCCTTTCCAGCAGCTCCTTGGAGCCGATCACGCGACCTTGGCGTCGGAGCCTTCCAGGTGTTGCAGCCCTTGCGGCCGCCCGCCTTGTGCCCCTGCCCGAACCAGTAGCGTTCGTTTCCCTTGAGCGAGGAGTTCGTCGCCGGACGCCACATCACGACCACGGACTCTGCGCATCCAACCTGTGTGGAGCAGGAACGTGGTCACTGCCGCGGTGTGGCGGCAGGCGTTTGACGATCCGGGCGAGTCCGGGCGGGTTCGCGACGACGACGTTGGCCAGGGCCCCGGCGGAGCAGGGGCCGGTGTAGCCGGTGCATACCGAAAACATACCGGGGGTTGCTTCAATGAAAGGAGAACGCCAAAGGCCGAGCCCGTTCTCGGCCCACCGCAGAAAGGTCCTCGATTGCGGGTCGCCCTTCCATGAACGCGGGCACGCGGGCTGCGTCTCGCCGGCCATGATGCAAGCGCCGGTGCGATGAGCACCACCCCGGCAGACTCCCCGACCCTCATATAGACGACGAACGTCCCTTCGGCCGGCACCCCTCTCTCATCCGACTTTCCTGCCGGGAAATGCCCGGAGGCACCGATGACGGTTCGCTCGATGGGGGTTTTATGATCAGAGTTGGAATTCTGGATACCTCACCGATCTTCCTCGCCGGTCTCGTCGAGGTCCTCACCGACGCGGGCATCAAGGTTCTCGACGCGGGCACATCGCCCACCACCCGCATGCCGTTGCTGGCGGACGCCTACCTCCTCGACCCGGAGGCCCTGCCTTCGGGAGAGGTGCTCTCCCACATCGCGTTGCTCGCCAGGCATATGCCAGTCATCGTGATGCAGTCAGGGGAGGCGCGAGACCACGCGTCGTTCACCGAGGCGGGGGTGAGTCTGATCATCAGCAGATCAGCGTCCAAGGAGGTCTTCATCGAAGCGATACGCCAAGCGGTGGCGGGCACCGTCCCCCATGGTGACGGCAGCACGCCCGCGGACCTTTCCACCGCGACGAGCCCGTCGTTATCCGGGCGCGAGAAGCAGGTACTGCGCCAGATCTCGCGAGGGCTGACCCACGGCCAGATCGCCACCCGGCTGGGTATCAGCCAGCACACCGTCGACACCTACGTCAAACGCATCCGTGCCAAGCTCGGCGCGGGCAACAAGGCCGAGCTCACCAAGGCGGCGCTGCTCGGTCAGGTGGTGGGGGGCGAATGACGTCCGTCCCGAAGCTCATGCCCCTTCGAGCGCAGCCGGCTGGAAGCCAAACCGATGTCTCATCCCCGTCGTCGCGGCCGGTCACGTCACGGCGCACCGCCGTGGCGCGGCCAGTCACCTGTTTACGTGACATGTCTTGCCGACGGTGACCGTCAACCATGGCCTGGTGAGTCATAACGCCACGCACGACGGCTTGGGAGGACCGGTGGGCAGCGCCGACCTTATGAACGCGAGTCTGGCCATCATTGGCGGAACCGGCCTTTACCATCTTCTTCAGAACGCGGAGGAAGTCCGCCCGGAAACGCCCTACGGTTTTCCCGGCGCGGCCATCCAGGTCGGCGAACTCGGCGGCAGGCGAGTCGCCTTTCTCCCACGTCACGGCGTCGACCACACGCTCTTGCCCGCGGAGATTCCCTTCCGCGCGAACCTCTGGGCGCTGCACGCCCTGGGCGCCCGCCAGGTGGTGGCGGTCAACGCCGTCGGCAGCCTGAGAACGCCCCTCAGGCGTGGAGACATGGTCCTCGTGGATCAGTTCGTCGACCGCACCTGGGGGCGGCCCGACACTTTTTCCGGCGACGGTGAGGTCGTCTACATCAGCGCGGCGGATCCGTTCTGCGAGCGGATGCGCCGTACGGCCCACGGGAGACTGCTCGACCTGCAGGAGCGAGTCCACGCTGACGGAACGGTGGTGGTGATCCAAGGCCCGAGATTCTCCTCCCGGGCGGAGAGCACCTGGTTCTCGAAGCAGGGCTGGGACCTGGTGAACATGACCATCTACCCGGAGGTCGTGCTGGCGCGTGAGCTGCAGATGTGTTACGTCAGCCTCTGCTACGTCACCGACCACGACGCTTGCGTCGGCGACTCGGCCACCGAGCCCGTGTCGCATCACGCGGTCGCCGCGGAGTTCGGCCGCGGGCTCGACCGCATCCGCCATGCCCTGAAGGTTCTCGCGCCCGGCCTCGCCGACGATCCCTCCTGCGGCTGCCGATCGGCCGTCTCCTCCGCGACCGCGTAAGCCGCCATCCTCCGGGAGGTGTCCCATGTCATCGGCTGCCGTTCCGCCATCGTCGAACAGCGTCAACGCTCTGCAAGCCGCGGTGCAGGCTCTCAGGGAGCGGCACGGAATCCAGGTTCCCGCCAGTGCCGCCCTGCTGGACGCCTGCGCCGAACTGGGTGAGCTGGCAGGCGCCTACCTGAAACATCACGACTACCGGCTGGACACGTCTGCCGGGCCGCACGACGAGCTGCCCGTCGACGTCCGCGCGGAGTATGGGGACGTGCTCTTCGCCGTCCTGAGCTTCGCCGCGGCGGCCGGCATCGACGCCGAGCGAGAGCTCCTGCAGACCTTGTCCCACTACGAGATCCGGTTCGGTAGCTGACCCGATGGGGGTTGCCTTGGGGGATTACCACGTTCACCTTCATCCACACGTACCGCGGCCAGGAAGCCCCCCTCCTGGGGTCTATCCCAAAGAGCACGTCGAGGCGTACGTTGAGCAAGCGCTCGCCCGTGGCGCCACCGAGGTGGGTTTCACCGAGCACCTGCACCGGTTCGCCGACTTCGAGCCGGCCATAGCGGACTTCTGGGAGACCGGCGAGTCCGGGGATCTGGTGGCGCACTCGCGGCAGTACTACTACGACGATCTCAACCTCCGCCTCGATCGCTACGTGAGTGCCGTGACCGCCGCCCGCGAGCGAGGCCTGCCCGTGCTGCTGGGGCTGGAGGTCGACTTCCTCCCGGCCTATCAGGACGTGATCGCCGAGGTGCTGCGGCGACATCCCTTCGACTTCCTCATCGGATCGGTGCACTGGATCGGCGCCTGGTCGGTCGATCACCCGGCGGTCGCTCACGAGTTCGAGCGGCGGGGCGTCCGACGAGCCTACGAGGACTACTTCGGCCTGGTCACCGAACTGGCGGAGTCACGTTCGGTGGACGTGCTCGCGCATCCCGATGTCGTCAAGAAGTTCGGGCATCGATGCGTGGAGGAACCTCTCGACCTCTATGAGCGGCTCGTCCGGGCGGCGAGCCGGAACGAGATCGCGATGGAGGTGTCCAGCGCGGGACTGCGCTACGAGGTCGCGGAGCCTTATCCGGCGCCGTCCCTGCTGCGGATGGCCCACGCGGCCGGCGTGCCGATCACCCTGGCGAGTGACGCGCACTACCCGGACCAGGCGGCGGACCGGTACAGAGAACTCGTCCGGTATGCCTGGGACGCCGGATACCGCCACCGGGTCGCCTTCAGGACGGGCGGCGTGCGGGAGGCCGTCGCGCTGCCCGACCCGTACGAGGACGAGCACTGGCCGCTGGAACGGGATGACGGCGTATGAACCGCTCCGGAATAGCGATCACAGGAGGCGGTGGCCGCCTGGGCGGCGAACTGGGCAGAAGACTGAGCGCGGCCGGGTACGCGGTGACACTGATCGACACCCGCTTCCCCGCGTGGTTGCACGGCCCGTCGCCCGGGATCCGGCTGGTCGAGCTGGATCTGCTGTCCACCCGAGCGCAGAGCGTCCTGCGCCGCGCCCTGGAGGGGAGCCGGGTGGTCCTGCACCTGGCGGGACTGCACGGACTGCACCTGCGGCAGGGCATGCGGATTCCCGACATCTGGCGCTCGAACGTGGAAGGGACCTGGCAGGTCTGCGCCGCGTCCATGGCGGTAGGAGCCGAGCGGGTGGTGCTGGCCAGCACGACCGCACTGTACGGCCCCGGCAGCCCGCCCGGCGATGACGCCATGATCCTGAACGAGCAGCGGGCTCCCATGCCGGACAACCCGTATGCCACGGCGAAGCTCGCGGCCGAATCGATCGTGGCCTCCACCGTGGGTTCGGCGGCGGAAGGCGTGTCCCTGCGTCTGGGACGCTTCTACCGCGAAGACGAGAGCTCCTATCAGCTGCGGAAACTGTCCACCGGGCTCGATCTCGAAGACGCCGCCGACGCGTTCGTCGCTGTCTGCGAGGCGCCCCGGCTGCCCTGCGGCGTTTACTGCGTGGCCAGCGATCTGCCACTGCCCACTGAAGCGAGGCTCGCGTTGGGGAAGGACTGCAGGGGAGTCCTCAAGCAACATCTGCCGGGGTTCGTGGACGAGGTCGCCCGGCGGGGGTGGTCGTTGCCGCCGCGGGTCGGACGATCGGTGGATTCCAGCAAGTTGCAGTCCATGACCCGATACAGGCCGCGCAGGAGCCTGGCCACGCTGGCCACGAAGTGGCGTGCCGAGATGAGGAGCGTGAGGTGAGCCCGTTGAACCCGGACGAGCCGAAGACAACAGAGAAACCAGCGGTTTTCGGCGGAGAGCCCGTGATCGCACCGCCGCACCGTTTCACCTGGCCCCGGCTGTCGGACGCCGACAAGGCGGCGGTGCTGGCGTTGCTGGAGAAGGGAGAGACCTCCTACTACGGCCGGGAAGGGGTGCTGACCAGGCTGGAGGATTTCTGGTCCGGCCGGTTACAGGGGCGGCGCGCGCTGGGCATGTCCTCCGGCACGGCGGCCCTGCACTCCGCGTTCTTCGCGCTGGGCACGGGACCAGGTGACGAGGTGCTCTGCCCCACCAATACCTTCCTGGCGACGGTCATGCCGCTGGTCCAGCTAGGGGCGACACCGGTCCTCTGCGACGCGGAACCCGACACGGGGAACATCGATCCCGCCGCGCTCGCCGCCGCGATCACACCACGGACGGCCGGGATCGTCGTGACCCACCTCTGGGGCCATCCCTGCGACATGACGCCGATCCTGGAGCTGGCCCGCCGGCACGGTCTGTGGGTGGTGGAGGACTGCTCCCACGCGCACGGCGCCACCTACCACGGGCACGAGGTCGGCACGTTCGGCGACGCGGCGGCCTTCAGCTTCCAGGGCGCGAAAATCGTGTACGCGGGCCAGGGCGGCCTGCTGGCGTCAAAGGACCAGGAGACACACGAACGCGCGTGTCTGCTCGGCCACTTCCGCGTGCGATGCGAGCAGGACATCGAAAGCTCGCTCGGCCGTTTTTCCGGCACGGGCTTCGGGCTGAACTATCGTATGCATCCGTTCGCCGCCGCGCTGGCGATGGAGAGCTCCCTGGCCATGGAGATGCGCATCGCCGACCGTGCCCGGCTGCTCGGCAGGCTCGCCGCCGGCCTCGCCTCCATTCCGGGGCTCATCCCGCCTGCCACGCGGCCCGGCTGCGATCGGGGGGCGTACTACGGGTTCAAGCTCCGGCTGTCCGGGCAATGGCTGGAGGCCGGAGCGGAGAAGGTGGCCAGAGCGCTGGCCTGCGAAGGGCTCGACGTGCATCCTCCCGGCTCACGGCCGCTGCATCTGCTGCCGTTCTTCACCGACGGCAGCGTGCCGCTCCGCCGTGCGGCTCCGCCGATCCGGGTGCCGGAGTATAAACGTGGTGACTTCCCGGTGGCCGAGGAGTTGTGGCGTACCTCGCTCAGCCTGCCGACCTTCACCTTCTCCGACGAGGAGCAGCTGGTGGAGGGGTACTGCGAGGCGTTCGAGAAGGTCGCTCGGCACCTGCCGAGGATCGCGTCCTGTGCAGAGATCTGACATGGACCCCTTTCCCGATGACGGGTTCCTGCCGCTCGATCTCCTTGTCTCCCACTGGCGCCTCGACGCCCACGCCCTGGTGGAGTCGTTACGTCCGAGCCTCGGCGGCACGCGCGTGTTCTACGGCGGTGGGCTCGCCGACGACCTGGGCCGTGCCGACGGGCCGGTGGAACTGGTGGCCCTCGCCGAGCGGGCGGAGGAGCCGGCCGAGCCGGCCATCGAACCTCATGGCCTGATCCACCCTCCGGTCCAGTTGTCCGTCCTGGTCATGCCCACGCGGCTGTTGCGAGCCTGGGAGGAGCCACTCAGGAGCCTGCTCACCCACCCGGGCGGGCCGTTGCCGCCGGTGTCGCCCGAGATCGCCAAGGGAATGCACGCCCTGCATGGCCAACGCGACCTCCAGCCCGGATCCCAACTGTTCGCGCAGGAGATGGAGGAGGCGCACATCGAGTTGTGGCCGCTGTTCACGGCGGCTCGTGCGGTACAGGAGCTGGGCGGGGCGAACGGCCGTCCGGCGGTCCGTGAGCGCCTGTCCTTGCTGGTGCGCGCTCTGCTGAGCGCATGGGACTGCTGCAACCCTCAGCCGGAATTGCAGGCTCCCCTCTTCGAGAGGGCGGCGGCTCGACGTGGGATATCGCCCGGCGTGCGGGCGGCGGTGCGGCAGGCGTTGACCGGCCGCTCGCCGGATCGCGACGTACGTTCCGCCCTGCGCGCCCTGGAGGAGATCGGCGCTGCCGATCCCGTGCTCGGACTCACCGGATATGCGCGGGATGAGGTGTCCGCTGCGCCGCAGGAAACCCGGGCCGCCCTTTCCTCGGTACGGCCCACCTCTCAGCAGACAGCCTGGCACGTGCCGGAGGAAAGCCGATCGCCCATCCGTGGCAACGTCAGAGAGAGCTGATCGAATGGGTTCTACAGGCGATATGAAGCTCCTTTCCGGCAGATTGCGCCAAGCCGGATTCGACGTCGATTCCCTGGAGGTCGCGGCGGGCGGAGTGGTCGCCGTCGCGGGAATGGCCGAGTTGCAGGATGATGTCCGGATATTCGCCAAAACGCTGCGGGGTGACGGATCCGACGTCTTCCAAGTGGAGTCGGAGGGCCTGCGGGCGCTCGGGGAGCTCGGCGGGGTGCCCACTCCCGGAGTCGTCAAGGTCACGCCGCACCTTCTCGTGCTCGAACCGATGCACCCGCGACGCGATGGCGAGCTGTTCTGGGAACAGCTCGCGCATACGATGGCCAGGCTGCATCGCTCGACGGCAGGCACCCGGTTCGGCTGGCACCGCGACGGCTGGCTGGGCAGGATGCGTCAGGAAAACGCATGGGATGAGGACGGACATTCCTTCTTCGCTCAGCGGCGCATTCTCCGCTGGCTTCCCGAGCCGTTGGCGGAGAAGGCCTTCGACCGTGACGACCGCCGGGCGATCGAGCGTCTTTGCGCCGCGTTGCCGGAGCTGATCCCGCCGCAACCGCCGTCGCTCAACCACGGCGACCTGTGGCGGGAGAACATCCTCGCCGATCCGTACGGAAACCCGGTCCTGATCGATCCGGCAGTGTCCTACACCTGGCCGGAGTCCGATCTCAGCATGCTCTGGTGCTCTCCGCGCCCGCCCGAATCGGAGCGGTTCTTCGCCGTGTACGCCGAGGAGGCGGAACTGGCCGGCGGTTGGCGCGACCGCATGCCGGTGCTGCACCTACGAGAACTCCTGAGCGTCGTCGCCCACGGAGACGACGACTGGGGCGCGGTCGCGGAGATCAGGAAGATCGTCGCTCCTTTCGCTCGCAACACGAAGAAAGGTTGAGCCGATGTCCACGCAGACCGCCACGCAGGTGGCGTTGATCGGGTGCGGGTTCGCCGCCGACTACTACGTGACCACGATGGCGAATCATCCCGAGCTGTCCATCGGCGGGGTGTGCGATCGCGATGGGGAACGCGCGAAGGTCTTCAGCTCCCACCACGGGTTGCCTCTCTACAGGTGCGTCGAGGAGTTGCTGGCGCAGGACGACATCAAGGTCGTGGTGAACCTCACGAGCCCGGAGAGTCACTTCGACGTCAGCAGGACCGCGATGCTGGCCGGCAAGCACGTCTACTCGGAGAAGCCGCTTGCCATGACCGCCGCGGAAGGAGCCGAGCTGGTCCGGCTGTCGGAGGAGCGCGAGCTCGTGCTGAGCGTGGCACCCTGCAACCTGCTCGGAGAGACGGCGCAGACGGTCTGGCGGGCCGTGCGGCGAGGCGACATCGGCCGGCCGCAACTGGTGTACGCGTCCATGGACGATGGGGCGATCCACCGCATGCGCTTCCGGACGTGGCGCAGCCCGTCCGGCGCGCCGTGGCCCTACCGCAGTGAGTTCAGCACGGGCTGCGTGCTCGAACACTCCGGCTACCACCTGAACCTGCTCATCGCCATGTTCGGCCAGGTGACACGGGTCAGCTCGTTCGCGACGAACGTCGTGCGGAACGTGCCGCAGGTCGACTCGGCCGCTCCGGACTTCGTCAGCGGGTGCCTGCATTTCGACAGCGGCGTGGTCGCCCGCCTCACGTGCAGCATCGTCGCGCCCGCCGACCACTCGCTGCTCGTGGTCGGCGACGAAGGCGCGCTGACGACCCGGGACGCGTGGGATTTCGGCTCACCCGTGCACCTCCGCCGTGACGTCCTCCCGGAGCGGCGCCGACTGTCGGAGCCCGTACCGTATCCGCTGGTCCGGGAGTGCGATTTCGCCCATCGTTACCGTGGTTCCCACGTCATGGACTTCTCGCGCGGCGTCGCGGAGGTCGCGCATGCCGCTGCCGAGGGACGTCCGTCCCGGCTGCCGGCCCGGCACGCGTTGCACGCGCTGGAGGTGATGCTCGCCATGATGGACGGCGGAGAGCGTCAGTTCGCCGGGATCGGGCTCGATGCGATAGAGCCGATGCCCTGGGCGATGGAGGAGTAGCCGGGCACCGGGCCGCATGACGAGGCGAGCGTGCCGCCGAACCGGAGTGCGCCCCTCGTCAACGCGGCGAGAGCCGGTTCAAGCCCGGGCATGTGCTGCGGCGGGACGAACCTGCGCAGGGCGCCCGTGCCCATCGTCTCGACGGCGCGTCGAGCGGCTCTGGAAGGTGGCGGGAACGTCGTCGTCCCCGTCAGCTCGGCGATGCGGAGACCGTGCGCCACTCCGGTCAGCCACAGTTGGTGGAGAAGGATGGGACTGATGCGCTCGCGAAGCAGTTCCTCGGCCTCCAGGCCCGCCATCGTCTCGCCGAAAGCCCCGGCAAGGCGATCGCGGTGCACCCCCCGCGCCGTGAACACGCGCAAGGCCGGCACCCGGTGCCACTCGGCGGCACCCGCGGGGGCGCGGACACAGAAGTGCGCGCTGCCCTCGGTCCAGGAGAAGTAGGGGATGAAGTCGATGTCGCTCACCGAATCGCCCTGAGCGAGGAGGGCCAGTTCCGCGGGGTCGGGTCCGTCGGGAAAGGAGCAGACCGAGGAGCGCACACCCATCTCGTTGTTTCCCACCAGGCTGGGCACGTCCTGGTGCTCCAGCAGATTGGGCACGCACGCGTGACAGTCGATCCCGGCCTTGTGGAGATAGGCGAGCAGCGCGATGTCGTCGGGCTCGCCGTCGGCTTCCGCACGCGCCAGGTGGGCGTCCGCCGACCGTGCCACCTCGGCGGGGAGGACGAGCCCCTGGGAGGGCACATAGGTGTCGGTCACCTGCGCCCAGGCGCGACCCGTGAGCGCGGCGATCCGCAGGCCGTGGGAGGTTCGCGACCCCCATTCGGCGAACAGGCTGATGGCGTCGCGCGGACGGGCGGAGATCACGCCGCGCAGGGCGGAGGTGAATCCGCGGCACAGCTCGACGTCGTCCTGCACCACCAGATGATGTGTGGCGGCCGGCAAGACGGCCGACCAGGCGGCCCGCGCGGTACGAAAAGAGCCAGGAGGGCCGTCCGGCCGCGGATCGAGCACGATCCTCATGCCGAGCTCGGGATGCGCGCCGGCGAGCCGCTCGGCCAGCGGAAGGCGGTCCCGGTGGGTCATGACGACCACCGACAGGCGGATGCCGTCGCCATCGGCTCTCGTACCGGATCTCGTTGTCCCGTTCATGTTCAACCCTCGCGGACTCGATAAAGCATGGACACGACCTTCCGCCGAGGCGCGGTCGGCACGACGGCGAGAAGCCGTCACACGCCAGGCCGGGCAGGAACCGTCAGCCTCGGCCGGCCGTCAGCTCCTCGTAGACGGCCGCGGTGCGCCTGGCGCAGTTGTCGACGCTGTTCCGGCACCTGACGATCTCGCGCAGCCGAGCCGACTCGGCCGCGTACGCCGCCTGATCCGCCAGCACCTCGCGGATTTTCGTCGCCAGGCCGGCCCCCGTCGCGTCGGGTGCCAGGAGCGGCGAGTGGCGGCCGAAGATCTCCTGGAAGCCCTCGTTCGGCGCGGCGATGGTGACGCAGCCGGCGAGTATCGCCTCCAGTGCCGCGAGGCCGAATCCTTCGTACTCGGCCGGCTGCACCACGAGATGGCTGCGCGCCACGATCCTCCTGCGGCCCGCGTCGTCGACGTCCTGCAGCACCGTGACGTGGTCGTTGAGCTCCGCTTTCGCTATCGCGTTCACGACCGTGTCGTAGTAGTCCTTCGAGGACGCGTCGTACCGCCCGACCAGGGCACATCGCACCTGCAGACCTTCCTCGCGCAACCTCCGCACGGCTTCGACCAGGGCCAGCTGGTTCTTCCTCGGCTTGAACCTGCCCACCGAGACGATCCGGAGGGGAGCGTCGGGAAGGCGCGTGGCCGCTGGTTCCTGGTGGTCGGCGTCGAGCCCGTAGGGGACGAAGCTGATCCTGTCGCGCTCGACTCCCGAGGCCAGCGCCTGGCGCAGGAAGAACTCGCTGCCGACGATCACCTTGGCGATCTCCGGGAACGTGTGCAGAACCTGTGACCTGGACCTGCCGAGCCTGTCGTCGAAGGGCAACGTCTCATGCGAGGTGACCACCAGCGGCACCGACAACTCTCTGGCGAGCACCGCACCGGGCAGATAGGCGCCCTGCCCCTGGGCGTGCACGACGTCCGCGTCCCCATGACCGTGTGCGCGAAGGCGCTCGAGACACCGCCCGACGTCGTCGAGCAACTCGTACAAGCCGACCTCCCAGCGCACGACCTCCCGGGACGCCGGGTCCTTGAGACCGAACGCCGTGGTGCGAGCGATCATCACCTCGTTGTGGATCTGGAAGGGCGCCTGACCGGCGTGTCCACGGTCGGTGATCACCCCCACGTCGTGCCCCAGACGCGCGAGCCCTTCGGCCAGAGACCTCGTGTGCGTTTCTGCTCCCCCCACGTACGGGTGGTAGAGCGGAGACACCATCAGGACCTTCACGAAGCCGATCCACCTCATCACTGTTGCTCCGCAGGGACGCTCCACCGCGACGACCGCGATCTCCGGAGGGTGCGCAGGACGTCATGTCTCTACCTCTAAGGCGGACGGATCGGCCCAGGACAGTCCCTGGTTTACGTGACATGCCGCGGCACGCCCCGAACGCCGACAATCTTCGGGCGAGGAGAACGGCGTTGGGCCGCACGCTCACCGGTAGGACCGTGCCTGCATGCCGTACAGCTCCGCGTACAGACCGCCCTTGCGCATGAGGGTGGCGTGGTCACCGCTTTCGGCGATGCGCCCGCCGGAGACCACGACGATGAGATCGGCCACCCGCACGGTGGAGAGCCGGTGCGAGACCAGCACGGTGATCCCGCCGTCGGCGGCGGTGCGCGCCGCCTGAGCGGCGTAGCACTCGAACAGGGCGTGCTCGGCTTCAGGGTCCAACGCCGAGGTGGGTTCGTCGAGGACCAGCAGCAAGGGACGTTCGCGCATGAAGGCGCGCCCCAGGGCCAGCTTCTGCCACTGGCCGCCGGAGAGCTCGATGCCGTCGGCGTGGCTTTTGCCGAGCCGTGTGCCCAGCCCGCCGGGGAGTTGAGGGATCACGTCGCCGACGCGGGCACGAGCGAGCGCGGCCAGCACCGCCTCTTCCGAGTCCATACGGGGCAGATCGCCCACGCCAACCGACTGGTGGGCCGTGAACTCGTACCGGACGAAGTCCTGGAACCCGACGGCTATCCGGGCGCGCCAGGCGTCCAGCGCGATGCGGTCCAGAGGGGTGCCGTCAATCAGGATCTGTCCTTCGGCCGGCGGGTGGAGCCCGCACAACAACGAGATGATGCTGGTCTTGCCCGCGCCGTTCTCGCCGACGATGGCGACCGTGGCGGAGGCCGGGAGATGGAGATCCACCTCGCGTAACGCCAAGGTGCCCTGATAGGAGAGGGACACCCCACGCAAAGTGATACCGCGCGTCAACCGTTGCGGCGGGGGAGCGGGGGCGAACCGGCCGATCTCCGGGGTGGGAACGATCGCCTGACGCAGTTCGGCCAGCCGGCGGTCCACCCCGGTCAGCCGCTGGATATCGGGCGCCAGCGCGACGACCTGCGCCACCTGGCTGTTCACCTGGGCGGCCAGCATGACCACCAGGGCCACGTCGCCGACCGTGCTCCGTCCGGCGGCGGCCTCGCGGACGACCAGCACCACGGCCGCCACGTATCCGGCGGCGAACACCAGTTGACCGGCGGCCCGCAGCAGGGCGCCGCGCCAGTGTGCCTGCCACAGGCGGGCGGTCGTCCCGGCCCACAAGTGCGCGTGGCGGCGCCGGATCTCGCTGCGCAGCCGGAGAACGCTCAACTCCTTGGCCGAGCCGGCGTTCGTGGCGAGGCGGAACAGGTTCAGCGCGAGCCGGGTCGGTGCCGCGCCGGCCTTGCGTGCCCGATCCATCCGCTGCTCGGCACGGCGGCCGGCCAACAGCGGCGGTATGGAGACCAGGGGCAGCAGGAGCAGCAGCGGATGCAGCGCCACCAGCAGGACGGTGGTGAGCGTCATGCCCGTGGCGAGCCCGGCCAGGGACATCAGGGCCTGCAACGCGTTGCGGGTCTGCTGGACCTCCTGCTCCACGATGGTGAACCGGTCAGCGTGCGCGGGGTCCTCGTGTGCCTGCAAGCCGGGGGATCCGTTGACGAGATTGATCAACTCTTCGTCGTAACGCAGCAGATTCAGCTCGGCGAGTTCGAAGTACGCGAGATGGGCGAAGTGCGCCAAGGTGAGAGCCGCGATGAGCAGCACCGCGATCAACAGGCCCGCGACCACCGCCTCGGTGACCCGGCCGAGTTGTGCCGAGTCGATCAGCCGGCGCAGGCAGGCCGCGGCGAGTGGCATGGCGGCACCGCTGACCAGCATCAAACCCGTCGCCGTGGCGGTTCTGCTGCGGCTCTGCCGCCACGACAGGCCGAGCAACCGGATCGCGGCCATCGGCAGATCCCTCACGTCGGCACCCCCGAACCGTCGAACGGCCTGCGGGCGGGACCGCCGGTGTACCGGGCCGCCTGCAGCCGGAAGAGACCGGCGTACCGGCCACCCCGGCGGAGCAGCTCCCGGTGGGAGCCCTCTTCGCTCACCCGGCCGTTCTCCAGCACCACGATGTGATCGGCACGCCGGACCGTGGAGAACCGGTGTGAGATCATGATGGTCGTCGCGCCGCCGGTGAGCCGGACGAACTCGTCGAAGAAGCGTGCCTCGGCGCGCACGTCGAGGCTCGCCGTCGGCTCGTCGAGCACCAGCACTCCGCCGCCATGCCGCAGGCCGAAGAGCGCGCGGGCCAGCGCCACCCGTTGCCACTGCCCGCCGGACAGATCGGTGCCGCCGACGATGTGCGGGGTGAGCGGGGTGTCGAGCCCGCCCGGCAGCGCATCGAGCGTGCCGAGGATGCCGGCCTCCCCGGCGGCGTCGCGTACGTCTTCGCGGGCGCCGGCGTGCCGCACGGAGCCGAAACCGATGTTCTCGGCGGCGGTGGCCTCGTACCGGATGTAGTCCTGGAAGACGACCGAGATCCGGGCTCGCCAGGCCTCCACGGGAAAGCGCCGGACGTCGACGCCGTCGACCGTGATCACGCCTCCGTCCGGTTCGTACAGCCGGGTGAGCAGCTTGACCAGCGTGGTCTTCCCCGCGCCGTTCAACCCGACGATCGCGGTGCACTGCCCCGAGCGAATGCGCAGGTCGAGATCCCGGAAGACCGGCCGCTCACTGCCTCTGTACCGGAAGGACACCCCGGAGAAACGGATGTCCTCCCGCGGAGCGGGCGGGTCGGCGATCTCGTCATGCGGGTTCGTCCGCTCGTCGACGTCGTACGCGGCGGCCCCTCGCTCGTAGGCCCGCACCGCTTCGTGGGTGCGCGCCCCGCCGATCGTCTGCATGTCGGCCTCGGGGGAGAACTCTCCGAGGCGCAGCCCGGTGAGCACCGCCTGGACGATCAGCACCAGGGTCGCCACGGTCAGCCCCTGGGCACCGGCCACGGCCGCCGAGACCACGACCGCCGCGGTGATGAGCAGGCATAACACCGTGTAGCGCAGATACGGCCAGAGCAGGGATCGGCGCCGCTCCCGCCACACGGGCCTCAGCCAGGCGAGATATGCCCGGCGATAGCGATCCCGCAACCATTCCAGCAGGCCGAACACCCGGATCTCCTTGGCGGCGGTGGCCCGCATGGCCAGATCGCGCAGGTAACGGCTTTCGCGCCGCACGGCCGCTTGTGCCAGCAGCGTGCCGGTGAACGAGCGCAGCCCGCTCAGCAGGGCGTGCCGGAAGACCAGAACGGTGACCAGCACTCCTGCGGCGGTCACCCACGAGTAGACCACGCCGATGACGATGACGAATCCGGCCAGCTGCACGTTCCGGCCGGCCAGGTGCACCATTCCCGCGGCCGCCCGGCCGGGAGTGTGCACCCCTTGTTCCAGCTCGTACCCGGCCACGTTCAGGTGTTCCAGCAGCCGCTGGTCCTCCAGCGGACCGATCCCGCGGCTGTGCAGGGAAGCGGCGATCAGCCGGTCGAACGCCTCGCCGTCGATCCGGCGGGCGACGAGCTCCGACAGCGCGTTCTGCGCCGGTGCGAGAGCCTGCTGTACGGTGAACGCGGCGGACGCCAGCAGGAAGGCGGCGACCACCGACGGCCACCGGGCCGGATCCACCCGGGCCTCCGCCACCCCGCCCAGCAAGAGGCTGCCGGCCAGGACGAAGACCACCGGCAGGATGCCGAGGAGCACGGCGCACGAGGCCGTCGCCAGCACCGCGGCCCATCCCGCCTGGGGAAGCAGCCGCACGATCCGCCAGCGCGCGGCGGCGATGGCACGGGCGGCGGGAAGGACGCCGCCGTGCGCGCGCGAGGTCGACAAGCCGGGCCTCGGGCCGTGCGACGACCGCCCCATGTGTCTTGTCCTTTCCCGAGGAGCAGGATGTGGTGGGTCCCGGCCCGTCAGCCGCCCGGTCGGTCCGGACGCTGCTCCGGCGGGCGCGAAAGGTGTGCAGTCTTTCTCTCCGGCAGTCGTGCGCATTTCCTGCCGCCGGCACGTCAACCCTCTCCGGATATTGATGGATCTTATTGAGAGATACCTGACCGGAGAACACCCAAGGTGGCAAATGTCGGATACCCGACACGCTGGTGGCTATTCTCCTTTGCGCTGCACTTGGATGGTGGCCATTCCGTTCATTGATGGGAGGAACCGCATGGGTTCGGTTCGTGTGGCCATTGTCGGTGTCGGCAACTGCGCGTCGTCGCTGGTCCAGGGCGTTCACTATTACAAGGACGCCGACCCGGACGTTCGGGTCCCGGGCCTGATGCACGTGAAGTTCGGCGACTACCACGTCG
>NZ_SMKP01000159.1:0-25912 GCF_004349015.1 Nonomuraea diastatica | reverse complement strand
CCCGCGAGGCGCGTGCCCGGCGGGCGGGCCGCTCCGAGCGGTTTTGCCATTCGGGGCGTGTGTTGTGGTCCTGGCCATGACCGGCGGGTTCCTACCGTCTCGCTCATGACCAGAAGCCTTCTTCTCGTCTCGCTCGCGGCGGGATCGCTCACTGCGGGGTCGCTCACGGCGCCCGCGCCCGCGACCTCCGCCGCGACCGAGCTCGCCATCCGATCCATCACCGTACGTCCAGCGGAGCCCGTCGTCGGGCCGAAGGGCTCCGTCCGCCTGGTGATCGACGTGATCGCCCGGGGAACACGGGGTAAGCACGGCGTCGCCGTCAAGGTCGAGCCGGGCTCGCCGCCGGCCCCGGCGCTCAGCTCGAAAACCCCGGCCCAGGACACGCCGGCGGCGACGCCCACGCCGTCGCCGAAGGTCTCCGCGGCTCCGCGGCTCGCCCCCGGCAGGGAGCCCGCCGCGGACCTCCCGCCGATGATGGCGTGGCGGGTGGGCTCGCCCGCCACGTCGGCGGCCGAGGGCTGGGAGACCTGGCGTTTCCTGCCCGACAAGAGGCTGAACCGCTACTACCCCACGGGCGCCTGGACGATCGCCGCCACCGCGACGGGCCCGGGCGGCGCGACGGTCACCGAGTACGAGTCGTTCCAGTTCAGGCGTGACACGAAGCTCGCCTCCGTGCGGGTGGACGGGACGGCGGGCGGAAAGGTGCGGCTGCGGGGTTCGCTGACGAGGGTCGATCCGCGCGGTCTCACCGATTACGGGCCGTTCGCCCAGCAGACGCTGGACATCCTCTGGCGTGCCGATGCGTCCTCGGCCTGGGAGCGCATCGGGGAGGTGCGTACCGATGCCGCCGGTTCGTTCGCCACGACGGTCTCGGGCCGTACCGGGGGATTCTGGCGCGTCCGCTATCCCGGAACAGGACATTACGCCGCAGACGTCTCTAAAATCCGACAAATCACGTAATAGCGCATCAAACATAAATATTTCAGCGCGCGGCCTAAACCGCTGTTGCGGAATCGTGATCAACTGCGTCGCAACTTTTCTTTACCCTTACGCGTCATTGGCCAATGACGTGCCCCGTCCGGGGCGCGTTTCAGACGGGGAAGGAATTTCCATTTTGAAGATGCGACGTCTCGCCGCCGGCCTGGCGGCCGCCGCCCTGGGCGCGACGATGGTGGCCACCGCCGCCTCGCCCGCGCTCGCCGACCCGGGCATCGACCCGGTCGCGGGCGGGCACACGAGCCTGCAGTTCGACGCGAACCCGGAGCCCGCCTGGCGGGGCCGGCCCATCACCCTTGAGGGCAAGCTCTCCGTCGAGTGCGACAAGGACTACATCAGCGGTTTCGTCTCGGTGCACCACGCCGATCACTGCAAGCGCTCCGAGCGCTGGCACCGTCTGGCCTGGAAGCGGATCGTGATCCTCTTCCAGCCGGCGGGCAGCGGCACCTGGGAATACGTCGACACGATCAGGACCAGCCGCAGCGGCTACTTCCACACGAAGGTGCCGGCTCGCACGTCGGGCACCTGGCGCGCGGTCTTCAAGGGCGCCAGGTGGCTGGACGGCGCTGAGAGCACGGACTGGGTCCGGGTCATCGGCCGCCGCTAGTCACACCACTAGTCACACCTCGAACGCCCGGCCCATCAGGCCGGGCGTTCGGCATGTGCGCCCGGCGATCGCCGCGCCGCCCGGGTCGGCTCAGTACGACACGGCCACCTGGACACGGTGGTGCCGGGGCGTCTCCGCCTCGTCCACCAGGGCGGCCGCGAGATCGGCGTACGCGAACGCGGGATCGCCCTCGGCGGACGCCGGCACCTGCCCGCCCCCGATCCGGTGACGGCCCGTCCTCGCCGCCTGCTCGTCCAGGAAGACCGGCGGCGGCGCCAGTACCACCCAGTCCAGCGCCGACTTCTCGAACACCGCTAGCTCCGCCGCGTGCCCCAGCGAGAACGCGCGGGCGTCGGCGGGGAAGCCGGGCGTGTCCACGAGCCGGACCCCGGGTGAGACCTCCAGCAGGCTGCCGATGCCGAGCGCGACCAGGCGCGACACCCCGGCCCGCGCCAGCCCGTCCACGAGCGCGTGCGAGGCCGCCGTGAAGAACTCCTCCGAGGGAACGTCCAGCCTGGCCGTGACCTGGATTGCCACGTCGTGACCCGCCGCCACCGCCGCCACCCGGTCGGCGTCGGTGACGTCCCCGGCGACCACCCGCACGTTCTCACCCGACAGATCCGGATATTTGGCGGGATCCCGCACCACGGCCGTTACTTCATGCCCGCGCCCGGCCGCCTCCGCCGCCACCCGCGTCCCGGCCCGTCCACCGGCACCGAACAGCACGAACCTGCTCATCGTCCACGCTCCGTTCTCCCGGCGACCGGACTCCCCGGCCGCCGGGAGAACGGTAGAGGGCGGAACCTCGCTTTCCGCAACGATAGTTACCTACGATGACGGGCATGGCCGAGCCTCTCGATCCGGACATGTTCTACGGATGCCCTCCTACCGCCGCGCCCATCCGCGTCGGCGACAAGTGGACCGCCAAGATCATCCGCTGTCTCGAACTGGGCCCGCGGCGCTTCACCGAGCTCCAGCGGCCGCTGCGCGGCATCACCCCCAAGGTGCTCACCGAGTCCCTGCGCGCCATGGAACGCGACGGCCTGCTCACCAGGACCGCCTACGACGAGATCCCGCCGCGCGTCGAATACGAGCTGACCACTCTCGGCCGCAGCCTCCTCGAGCCGATGAACGCCGGCTGCGAATGGTCCAGGAAACACCTGGCCGAGCTGATGCGCGCCCGCGAGACCTGGCACGCGGGCACGTCCTAGCCCGCCCCATGGGGTCCGGAGGTGCCCGGATGGGGCCCGGATGGGGCAGGGTGGGGGCATGAGAGTCCTGATGCTGGGCGGCACGTGGTTCCTGGGGCGCCGCATAGCCGAACGCCTCGCGGCCCGCGGCGACCAGCTCCTCCTCGTGCATCGTGGTTCCGATCGTTCCGCACCCGGCGTGCCGGGCGTCCATCTGCACACCGACCGCCACGATCTGGCGCGTCACACCCCCCAGATCAAGGACTTCGCGCCGCAGGCCGTGGTCGACACCCACGCGCTCACCGGCGCCGACGTGGACGCCGTCCTGCCGCTGCTGCCGCACGTGCCCACCGTGGTGCTGTCCAGCCAGGACGTGTACGAAGCGTTCACGGGCCTGCAGACGGGACGCTGCCTGGCGCCCGTGCCGATCGGCGAGGATTCCGAGGTGCGCCGGGAACGCCATCCCCACCGCGGCAAAGGCTTTCCCGGCGTGCCCGACGACTACGAGAAGCTCGACGTGGAGGAGCGGTGGCTGGCGCGCGGCGCCGTCGTCCTGCGGCTGCCGCTGATCTACGGCCCGCACGACTGGCAGCGGAGGGAGGAGCCGATCCTGCGCCGCATCCGCGCCGGCCGCGACCGCATCCCGGTCGGCGCCGCCAACCTGCTCTGGACCAAGGGGTACGTCGACGACCTGGCGACCGGCGCCCTGTCGGCCCTCGACCACCGCTCCGCCGACGGCCTGGCCGTCAACCTGGGGGAGACGGCCACGGTGACGATGGGCGCCTGGTTCGAGCAGATCCTCGGCGCCGCCGGTTCGCGAGCCCGGCTGGAACGGGTGGCGGACGACCGTATCCCGCCCGACCTGGCACTGTCGGGTGCACCCGCCCAGCACCTGGTGGTGTCCGTGGCCCGCGCCCAGACACTGCTCGGCTGGGCGCCGGGCGACCCGGCCGAGCACGTCGCCGAGTCGGTGCGCTGGCATCTGGCCCACCCGCCGGAGGACGCCTGGACGGACGAGGACACCGCAGCGGACGACGCCGCCCTCGCCGGCTGAGGCGGGGCCCGATTCGCGTACCTGGGAGGAATCGATCAAGATGGGGATGTGTTGTCGTGGCAAGGAGGGGCGATGGAAAGCGCCTCCGGGCATGCGTCATAGTCTGGTCCCCTGGCGAACGAACAGGAGGTGACGCCCCATGTTGCGAGACTCGTTCGGACGGGTGGCGACGGATCTGCGGGTGTCCCTCACGGACAAGTGCAACCTGCGCTGCACCTACTGCATGCCGCCCGAAGGGCTCGACTGGCTCCCCAACCCGCAGCTGCTCACCGCCGACGAGATCGTCCGCCTGGTGACGATCGGCGTCGAGCGGCTGGGCATCACCGAGGTGCGCTACACCGGCGGTGAGCCTCTTCTCAGGCGCGAGCTGGCCGACGTCGTCGCCCGCACCACCGCGCTCACCCCCAGGCCGCAGGTGTCGCTCACCACCAACGGCATCGGCCTGGCCCGACTGGCCGGCGCGCTGGCCGACGCCGGGCTCGACCGGGTCAACATCTCGCTCGACACGCTCGACCCGGGCACGTTCAAGCGGCTCGCGCACCGTGACCGGCACGCCGACGTGATCGCCGGGCTGGCCGCGGCCGACGAGGCGGGCCTGCGGCCCGTGAAGGTCAACGCGGTCCTCATGCGCGGCGTCAACGACCACGAGGCGGTGCCGCTGCTGCGCTGGTGCCTCGACCAGGGCTACGAACTGCGCTTCATCGAGCAGATGCCGCTCGACGCCCAGCACGGCTGGAGCCGCGAGGGCATGGTCACCGCCGACGAGATCCTCGACCTGCTGTCCGCCTCGTTCGACCTGGCGGCCGACGACCTGGAGGAGCGCGGCAGCGCCCCCGCCGAACGGTTCCTCGTGAACGGCGGGCCGGCGCGGGTGGGTGTGATCGGCTCGGTGACGCGGCCGTTCTGCGGCTCCTGCGACCGGGTCCGGCTCACCGCCGACGGCCAGGTCCGCAACTGCCTGTTCGCCACCGAGGAGTCCGACCTCAAGACCCCCATGCGCGCGGGCGCGTCCGACGACGAACTGGCCGAGAGGTGGGTGGCGGCGGTCGCGCGCAAGCGCGCCGGGCACGGCATCGACGACCCGTCCTTCCTCCAGCCCGCCCGGCCCATGTCCGCCATCGGCGGCTAGCCTCCGGCGACGCGACCGGTAGCCGAATCTCCATGGCCGCCAGAACACGAACGGCCGTGCCAGGGCTTCCGGCCGCCTCGGAACACGAACCGCGCCAGGGGATCCGGCCGCTTCGCGAGGCGAGTCCTCGTGCCGGGAAATCTCGCCGTCCCGAACGCGAGCCACCGCGTCATGGCATCCAGCCGTCCGGACCGTGGCACCGCTGCCCGAGGGACTTGTGCCCGGGGCCTGGGGCCGCCCTTCGCGCCGGGTGGTGCCCGGACCCCCGAGGTCGTGCGGGCGGAGGATGTGGTGAGGTGTGCCGGCGGGCCGGTTTCGAGCTGGGGGTGAGGGTGTGGATTTCGACGCGGTGATCCTGGCCGGGGGAGCGGCGCGCAGGCTGGGCGGAGCGGACAAGCCCGGCCTGACCGTGGGCGGGCGTACCCTGGTCGAGCACGTGGTCGCGGCCGTGGCGGGTGCCAGGAAGGCGATCGTGGCCGGCCCCGAGCGACCGATCCCGGGCGTCGTGTTCGTCAGGGAGGATCCCCCGCGCAGCGGCCCCGTGCCCGCGCTCGCCGCCGGCCTGAACGAGGTCACCGCGCCGTGGGTGGTGCTGCTCGCCGGTGACCTGCCCTTCATGACAGCGGCCCACGTGGCGGCCATGCTCCGGGCCGCCGAGCGGGCGGGCGGGGTCGTGCTGGTGGACGCGGGCGGGCGTGAGCAGTGGCTGGCCGGCGCGTGGCCGGCCGCCGAACTGAAGGCGGCGCTCGCGCACTATCAGGGACGCTCGCTCAAGGGCCTGCTGGGCCCGCTCGTGGCCGTGCGCCTGGCACTGCGCGGGCGGCCGTGGTTCGACTGCGACACAATGGACGATCTGGAGGAGGCTCGTATGAACGTGCTCAACGAATGGACCGCCCTGGCCTGCAAGGAACTCGGCATCGACCCGGCCACCGTGGACCGTGACCTGATTCTCGACCTGACCAAGGAGGTCGCCCACGGCGTCGCCAGGCCGGCCGCGCCCCTGACCGCCTATCTGCTCGGGCTCGCCCAGGGCGCCGGCACCGCGCCCGAGGACGCCGTGGCCAAACTGACCACATTGGCGAAAAACTGGTCGCAGGCGACCACCGAGACGTTGACCGACGACTGACACTCGAACGAACTGTTGAAGTCAACCCCCTGCCCCCTGAAAGTTTCCTGTGAAATGTGGGGCAGGAGGGGTGTAAACGATTTCGGGAAAGCAGCCCTACCGGACTCGCCCGGCGGCGTCGCACTGATCAAAAACTTCCGGAAAGGGGCGACGCCGGGTGGTTACGGGGGCAAACCACCCGGCGTCGCTTCATCGGCGTTCCGACGGGGGCCCGGAACGCCGGCACCAGCACTCCGACGGGGGACCGGAGCGCTTGGCTAAAGCGTACACCTACAACCCATGGGATGCGTCAAGACTTAGTCACGACCCGATCTCGCGTCGATGCAGCGGTATCTCGGTTTGGTTAGCCTCCGGCGACTGAAAGGTAGGAGGCGGGGCGGCCTGGCCCCTCTCATTGGCCCCGATTACGGCTATGTATGGCAAAAAGACCGCGCCGGCGATGAACAGCAGCCGGTACGGCCACGGAAGCGGCACCACGACCGCCAGGATCAGGCAGATCGTCCGGATGCCCATCTTGATGAGGTAGCTGATCTCACGTTTGCGGATGTCGGCGGTCAGCGACGGCCTGGCGTCGGTGACGGCGTGGACGTCCGGCTTCTTGCGCCACCCCTTCATACCTTCCACGGTAGACCTCGGATGGGCAGGGCGCGACGGCGCCCCCGGGCGTGGACGCAGGTCATGCGATCATGGCCTTCGAGTAAGGAGGATGGGGAGATGACGGACCGTACGTACCGGGTCACCGAGATCGTCGGCACCTCGGGGGAGAGCGTCGACGAGGCCATCCGCAACGGCCTCAGGAGGGCCTCACAGACGCTGCGCCACCTCGACTGGTTCGAGGTGACGGAGATCCGCGGCCACCTCGACGCCGGCGAGGTCGCGCACTTCCAGGTCGGCATGAAGGTGGGTTTCCGCCTGGAAGACGCCTGAGCGCCGGGTGCCACCGGCTAGATTGGCATACGTGAACGGTGAGTTCCGCATCCTGTTGGTGTGCACGGCGAACATCTGCCGTTCCGCCATGGCGGAGGTGATCACCAGGGCGATGCTCGCCGGCACGGGCCTGCCCGCGGCCATGGGAAGCGCGGGGGTGCACGCCCTGGCCGGCCATCCGATGGCGCCGCACGCGCTCGCCACGCTGGCCCGGCTGGGCCTCGACGGCCGGGCGCACCGGGCCAGGCAGCTCGACCCCGGCCTGGTCAGGTCGGCCGACCTGCTGCTGACGATGGAGGCCGGGCACACCGCCGTCGCGGTCGGGCTCGACCCGGACGCCGCGCGGAAGACGTTCACGCTGCCCGAGTTCGCCGCGCTCGCGGCCGGCACGGGGCAGCGCCGCTACCGATCCGACACCGCGGAGCGCGCGCGGGCGATCGTCGAGTCGGCCGCCGGGCGGCGCGGCCGGCAGCCGGCGCCCGACGTGCGCGACCCCTACGGAGGCCCGCCCGAGGGCTACGACACGTGTGCGAAGACGCTCGGCGAGTCGCTCAGCCACGCCCTGGGCGCCCTGCTGGGCCCGCGCTGAGTCCGCCGCCCGCCCGGCCGGCGCGGGTCAGCTCGCCTGGCTCACCGTGGACATGTTGAAGTCGGGCACCCGCACCGGCGGCATGACCGTGTTCTGGAAGTAGTCGCTCCACTCCCTCGCCAGCGTGCGCTCGCTCGCGCCCACCTCCGCCAGCCGCCCCAGCAGGTCGACCGGGCTCTCGTTGAAGCGGAAGTTGTTCACCTCGCCCACGATCTCGCCGTGCTCGACCAGGTAGACGCCGTCTCTGGTCAGCCCGGTCAGCAGGAGCGCCTGGGGGTCGACCTCGCGGATGTACCACAGGCACGTGACCAGGAGCCCGCGCCTGGTGGAGGCGATCATCTCCGCCAGCGAGCTGCCGTCGCCGGGACCCGACATGATCAGGTTGCCGATCGACGGCGTCACCGGGAGCCCGCTCAGCCCCGCCGAGTGGCGGGTCTGCAGCAGCGCGTCGAGGCGGCCGTCGGTGATCCAGCCGGTCGGCCCCAGCGGCAGCCCGTTGTCGAAGACCGAGCTTTCCCTGCCGGAGGCGTGGGCGATCACGAACGGCGCGCACCCGATGTCCGGCGCCCCTGGGTCGCTCGACAGCGAGACGGGCAGCGTGGCCAGCTGCTCGCCCACCCGGGTGCCACCGCCCGGCTTGCCGAACACCGAACGTCCGTCGAGCGCGTCGCGGGCGCCCGACGACCAGTACATGTAGAGCATCAGGTCGGCCACCGCGCTCGGCGGCAGCAGCGTCTCGTAGCGGCCCGCGGGCAGGTCGATCCGCGTCTTGGCCCACTCCAGCCGCTGCGCCAGCGTGGACCCGAGCGCCGCCACGTCGACGTCGGTGAAGTCGGGTGTGGACACGCCGGTCCACGCCGAGCGCTTCATGTCGGCGGACTTGGCGTTGAGCTCGAGCTTTCCTGCCGGCTGGTCGTGGCGCAGCCGCAGGCCCGTGGACGAGCCGAGGAAGGTGGTGGTCAGCTTGTGCTGGGCGTACCCGTACAGCTTGCCTCCGCCCGCCTCCGCTGCGGCGAACGCGTCGCCGAGCGCGGGGGCGAACCCCCTGAACACCCCGATGTCGGTCGGTTGCGCCGGCTCGCTCCAGTCGGGCGAGGCGGGGACGCCCGCCACGAGGTCACGGGCGTCCTCGGCGGGCTGGGCCGCGCGCGCCGCCGCGTCGGCCGCCGCCACCACGCCGGCGAGCTGGTCCTCGCGTACGGCCGACCGCGACACCACCCCGACGCCCTGCCCCGCGATCGAGATCACGGTCAGCCGCGACGAGCGGGCGACGCCGTTCGTGGTCAGCGTGTTGCCCGCGAAGCGCAGGTTGGCCGTGGAGCCCTCGTCCACCAGCACCACGCAGCCGTCGTTACGGGAGAGCTCCAGCGCCCTGTCCACCATCTCCTGAGGAGAGACGGGACTCTCCACGGATCCCTGCCCGCCGGTCCGCTCGCTGCGCTCGTTCACTTGCCGCCCTCCTGCACCGTGTTGAGGATGCGCACGCTCCTGAAAAGCGCCGCCGGGCAGCCGTGGCTGACCGGCGCCATCTGCCCCGGCTGGCCCTTGCCGCAGTTGAACGCACCGCCGAGCACATAGGTCTCCGGCCCGCCCACGGCCTCCATCGACTGCCAGAAGTCGGTCGTCGTCGCCTGGTAGGCGAAGTCTCTGACCTGCCCGGCCAGCTTCCCGTGCGAGATCCTGTACGCCCGCTGCCCCGTGAACTGGAAGTTGTAGCGCTGCATGTCGATCGACCAGCTCTTGTCGCCGACGATGTAGAGGCCCCGCTCGACGCCCGCGATGAGCTCGTCGGTGGAGGGCCCACCGGGGGCCGGCACCAGCGACACGTTGGCCATGCGCTGGATCGGCATGTGACCGGGGGAGTCGGCGAACGCGCAGCCGTTGGACCGCCCGAACCCCTGCATCAGCGCCATCCGCCGGTCGAGCTGGTAGCCGACCAGGATGCCGTCCCTGACGATGTCGAAGCTCTGCCCCTGCACGCCCTCGTCGTCGTAGCCGACCGTGGCCAGGCCGTGCGTGACCGTGCGGTCGCCGGTCACGTTCATCAGCGGTGAACCGTAGACCAGCTCGCCCAGCTGGTCGAACGTGGCGAAGCTGGTGCCGGCGTAGGCCGCCTCGTAGCCGAGTGCCCGGTCGAGCTCGGTGGCGTGGCCGATCGACTCGTGGATCGTCAGCCACAGGTTGGACGGGTCGATCACCAGGTCGTAGTCCTCGGCCTCGACCGAGGGCGCGGCCAGCTTCTCCGCCAGCAGCTCGGGCAGCCTGGCCAGCTCGCCCTGCCAGTCCCAGCCCGTGCCCGTCAGATATTCGTAACCCCTCCCGACCGGCGGCGCGATGGTCGACATGTCGTCGAACCCGCCTCCGGCCGCCTTCATCGCGTTGAGCCTGGGGTGCACCCGCACCCGCTGCTGGGTGGTGACCGTGCCGGCCGTGTCGGCGTAGAACTTCTGCTCCTTGACCTGCAGCAGCCGCGCCGAGACGTGGTCGGCCCCCTTCAGCAGCCCGGCCGACCAGTCGGCCAGCAGGCCCACCTTGTCGGCCGGCGCCACCTCGAACGGGTCGACGTCGTACGCCGACACCCACACAGTGTCGGCGTGCACCGGCTCCGGGGCCAGCTCGATGGGCTCCCTGTTGATCGGGGCGCTCACCTCCGCCACCCGCACCGCCTGCTCGGCCACCACCGCGGCGGCCTCAGAAGTCAGGTGGATGCCGGCGGCGAACCCCCACGTGCCGCCCTTGACGACGCGCACGGCGTAGCCCAGGTCGTCGGCGTCCATGGAGCCTTCGAGCCGGGCGTCATAGAGGCTCAGCGTCTCGGCCCTGACGCGTTCGAGCCGGAAGTCGGCGTGCTCGGCGCCGAGGTCGCGGGCGCGTTGCAGGGCGGCGTCCGCGAGCTGCCGCAACGGCAGCTCCAGGAAGTCGGGATCGATCTGGCGCATGTCCACGATCCTAACCCTGTGATCTTGTGTCACCCGGACAAGCGCATACCCACCGGTAGGAGATAACGTCAGGTGCCATGGCACGCTCTGTACTCGTCACCGGGGGCAATCGCGGCATAGGCCTCGCGATCGCCCGTGAACTCTCCGCGGCAGGCGACGCCGTCGCGGTCACCTACCGATCCGGGGAGCCGCCCGAGGGCCTGTTCGGCGTGCGCTGCGACGTCACGAGCATGGCCGACGTCGAGGCCGCCTTCGACAAGGTGGAGGCCGAGCACGGCCCGGTCGAGGTCGTCGTCTCCAACGCCGGCATCACCAAGGACACCTTGCTGGCGATGATGCAGGAGGAGACCTTCACCGACGTCATCGACGCCAACCTCACCGGCGCCTACCGCGTCACCAGACGGGCCATCAGGCCCATGATGCGGCTCAAGCGCGGCCGGATCGTCCTCATCTCCTCGGTCATCGGCATGACCGGCCAGGCCGGGCAGACCAACTACGCCGCCTCCAAGGCCGGCCTCATCGGCTTCGCCCGCTCCATGGCCCGCGAATACGGCTCGCGCAACATCACGGTCAACGTCGTCTCGCCCGGCTTCGTCGCCACCGACATGACGGCCGAGCTTGAGCAGGAGCAGATCGTGGCGCGCATCCCGCTCGGCCGCCAGGCCACCCCAGAGGAGGTCGCGCGCGTCGTGCGCTTCGTGGCGAGCGACGACGCCTCCTACATCACCGGGGCCGTGATCCCCGTCGACGGCGGACTTGGAATGGGGCACTGACATGGGCATTCTCGAAGGCAAGCGGATCCTCGTGACGGGCGTGCTCACCGATGCCTCGATCGCGTTCTCCGTGGCCAGGCTGGCCCAGGAGGAGGGCGCCACGGTGGTGCTCACCGGGTTCGGCCGGCTGAGCCTGGTCGAGCGCATCGCCAAGCGGCTGCCGTCCCCGGCGCCGGTGCTCGAGCTCGACGTCCGGAACACCGAGCACCTCGACACGCTCGCGGCCCGGGTGGGCGAGCACGTCGACGGCCTCGACGGCGTGGTCCACTCGATCGGCTTCGCTCCGCAGAGCGCGATGGGCGGCAACTTCCTCAACACCTCGTGGGACGACGTCGCGACCGCTCTGCAGGTGTCGACCTATTCGTTCAAGTCGCTGGCGGTCGCCTGCCTGCCGCTCATGAAGGAGGGCGGGGCCGTCGTCGGCCTCGACTTCGACGCCTCCAAGGCGTGGCCGGTCTACGACTGGATGGGCGTGGCCAAGGCCGGCCTGGAGTCCTGCAACCGCTACCTCGCCCGCGACCTGGGCAAGCAGAACATCCGCGTCAACCTGGTGGCGGCCGGTCCGCTGCGCACGATGGCCGCCAGGTCGATCCCGGGCTTCAAGGAGTTCGAGGACAGCTGGCCGGAGAAGGCCCCGCTGGGCTGGGATCTGTCCGACACGGTCCCGGCGGCCAGGGCGTGCGTGGCGCTCATGTCCGACTGGTTCCCGGCGACGACGGGCGAGATCGTCCACGTGGACGGCGGCGTCCACGCCATCGGCGGCTGAAACACCGCCACCGGCGCTCAGGCCAGGCGGTGGCGGCCGTTGCCGGCGCGGGCCGGCTCGAAGGGGATCGACTCGGCGGGCTCGCTGCGGCTGCGGCGCTGCTGGACGATGCGGGCGGCGAGCACCGCCGACCCCAGGAGCGCGATGGTCAGCGCCGTGCCCAGCACGTCGGAGGCGGGCGGGCTGGGCCGCACGATTCGCTGCTGCTGCATCGGCACGGTCAGCTCGTGCGCGAACGGATTGGGCCACAGCAGGTCGACCCGCGGCTCCTCCGGGTCGGCCCGCTTCTTGTCGGCCAGCGGGCGGCGCGTGTCCATGAGCTGCGGCCGGCTCTCGGGCCTGCGCGTCCTCGACGTGCCGGGCACGGACGAGGAGTCCTTCTGGCCCGCGCGTGGCCGCGCCGGGCGCCTGGCCGAGGACGTGGGCGGCGGCGACAGCGTGCCGTAGATCTCGCCGTCCGCGCAGACCGGCTCCGGCAGGCACACGTCCCCGGAGGACTCCCGCTCCTGCTCCGTCGTCCTGGGCGACGGGGACGGCTCGTCCGTCCTGGTGGTCTTCGGCCTGGTGGTCGGTACGACCCTGCCCACCCTGCCCAGCACCTCGCCGGTGGTCTTGTCGAGGCCGTCGGTCACCTTGCCGGTGGCCCCGCCCGTCAGGGTGTCGACCGTGCCGGTCACCGCGCCCACGACGTCGCACAACGTGTTGGTCACCCCTGAGAGCAGGCCGCCGCCCCGCGTGCAGTCCTGGGTGGCCGCCGCCGCGGCCGGTGCCGCCACCGGAACGGCCCCCAACGCCACCGCGAGAACTCCAGCCGAGATCGCGGTCCTGCTCCCCATCCGTCCCCTCCTGCGTTGACTCAGGGAGAAATCCTGATGGACATCCCCGGTGGGACGCAGGCGTTTGCCGGGTAAAGTTGCGATTCGGTATCGACTAGTGATACACGAGAGAGTCTCTCGTTCCCGGTCAGTCGAGTGACGACACGTCATCGAGGGCCTCTCGGATCTCTATGGGCAGCACCACGTCTTCGGCGGGCAGGACGCCCTTGAGCTGCGCGTGCGTACGCGCTCCGACGATGGCGGAGGCGACACCGGGCTGGTCACGCACCCATGACAGCGCCACCGCAAGGGGAGAGACGCCGAGCCCGTCGGCGGCGGTCATGACCGATTCGACCACGCGCCGGCTGCGCTCGTCGAGATAAGGGCGGACGAAGTCGGCGAAGTGCGGGGTGGCGGCGCGCGAGTCGCCAGGGACACCGGCGCGGTATTTCCCCGTCAGCACCCCCCGGCCCAGCGGCGACCAGGCCAGCATGCCCACGCCGAGGTGGGTGGCGGCGGGCAGCAGCTCGCGCTCGGGCTCGCGGGCCAGCAGCGAGTATTCGGCCTGCGCCGAG
Organism: Nonomuraea diastatica; assembly: GCF_004349015.1. Lineage (NCBI taxonomy): Bacteria > Bacillati > Actinomycetota > Actinomycetes > Streptosporangiales > Streptosporangiaceae > Nonomuraea > Nonomuraea diastatica. The sequence goes on along the minus strand of NZ_SMKP01000159.1, from coordinate 12,426 downwards.
GTGATCGGGATGCGGCCGGGGATCATCTTCTGGGTGACCGCGGCGGCGGCCAGTTGCCAGCCGGCGTAGTCGCAGACGCCGGCGTAGACGGCGCGGCCGGAGGAGACGATCGCGTCGAGCGCGGCCAGCGTCTCCTCCAGCGGCACCTCGGCGTCGTAGGTGTGCAGCTGCCAGAGGTCGACGTAGTCGAGCCCGAGCCGGTTGAGGGAGTCGTCGACGGCGGCGATCAGGTGGCGCCTCGAGGCGTCGCGGGGCCGCCGGCCCGTGGGGGTGACCACGGCCTTGGTGGAGATCACCAGCTCGGAGCGCGGCACCGAGTCGCGCAGCATGCGTCCCAGCAGCCGCTCGGAGTCACCGCCGGTGTAGACGTCGGCCGTGTCGACGAGGGTGCCGCCCGCGTCGAGGAACGTGCGGAGCTGGGCGGCCGCCTCGTCCGTGTCGGTGTCACGCCCCCAGGTCATCGTGCCGAGCCCCAGCCTGGACACCGACAGCCCGCTGTGGCCGACATAGCGCTGCTCCATGATCCCGCCAGATTACCAACAAGAAACCTGCTCAGCAGGCTGCCGCTCCGCTGTTGTCGGTGGTCAGGGCTGTAGCGGCGGCCCGCCATACGGTTTTCTCCTCGGCCGGCAGGAGATCTGCTCGGCGGGCTGTCGTCCGTGGTCCGCGGGGGAGCGGCGGCCCGTCGTGCGTTCGGGCGGATGGGCCGTTGTGATCGACGCCTGCGACACTGGCAGGGTGACCACGTTGCTTCTCGCCCGGCACGGGCTGACGGATCTCACAGGGCCGGTGCTGGCCGGCCGTACACCGGGGGTGCATCTGAGCGAGGCGGGCAGGGCGCAGGCCGCGGCGCTCGCCGGGCGCATCGCGGGCGTCGGGCTCGACGCCATCGTCTCCAGCCCGCTCGAACGATGCCGGGAGACGGCCCAGGCGGTCGCCGACGGGCGCGCGGCGGAGGTGGTGATCGACGAGCGGTTCATCGAGTGCGGATATGGCGAGTGGACCGGGCGGCCGCTGAAAGAGCTCGCCCGCGAGCCGCTGTGGCAGGTCGTCCAGGCGCATCCGAGCGCGGCGGCCTTCCCCGGCGGCGAGGCGCTGACGGCGATGCAGCACCGGGCGGTCGCGGCGGTCAGGGAGTGGAACGAGCGGGTCGGGGAGAAGGGTGTCTACCTGATCTGCAGCCACGGCGACGTGATCAAGGCGATCGTCGCGGACGCGCTGGGCCTCCACCTCGATCACTTTCAGCGGATAACAGCCGATCCTGGAGCGCTCACCGTCATTCGCTATGCGCCCCTGCGTCCCTTTGTGCTCAGGCTTAACGATATGGGGGAATTGAGGCTTCCCGAGGATTCGGAGGAGAAAGACGGGGGAGAAAACATCACCGGGAGCGATGCTGCCGTCGGCGGCGGACCCGGAACCACGTAAGGTCAGGCTATGCCGGTCTTCGACTACGACCCACCAGAGAGGTTCGTCGCCGGTGCCTTGGGGCAGCCGGGCGCGCGGGTCTTTTTTCTGCAGGCCAGGGCCGAGGGCAGACTGACCACGGTGGCGCTGGAGAAGTTGCAGGTCGCTGCGCTGGCGGGCAGGCTCGACGAGCTGCTTGACGAGGTGTTGCGCCTCAGCGGAGGCACCGCGCACGTGCCCGCGCTGGCTCCCGCCGACCTGGCCGACGACGCCCCCCTGGACGTGCCGGTCGCGGAGGACTTCCGGGTGGGGACCATGGCGCTCGCGTGGGACTCGGACAGATCGCAGGTGGTGATCGAGGCGCAGGAGGCCGTCGACGAGGACGACCTCGACGGCCCCGATCCCGCGGTGCTGCGCGTGCGCATCAGCGCCGGGGCCGCCCGGGCCTTCACCCAGCGAGCGCTTCAGATCGTCGCGGCGGGCCGCCCGCCGTGTCCCCTGTGCGGCCAGCCGCTCGACGCGGCCGGTCACGTGTGCGTCCGTCTCAACGGCTACCGCGGGGGTGAGGCGGCTTCATGACCGCTCCTGAGAGCGAACCGGCCGTCAAGTCGTCCCAGCCGCCGCCCCTGCACGAGGACGAGGCGCACACGCTCTTGCGTGACGGCCGCCTGGAGGTGGCCGGCCGCCTGGTCGAGGCGACCAACATGACGCTCTACTGCTCGGTCAAGCTGGGCTCCCGCACGGCGGCCTGCGTCTACAAGCCCGTACGCGGTGAGCGCCCGCTGTGGGATTTCCCCGACGGCACCCTGGCCGCCCGCGAGGTGGCCGCCTACGAGGTGTCCCAGGCGACCGGCTGGCGCGTCGTGCCGCCCACGGTCTACCGCGACGGTCCTTTCGGGCCCGGCATGTGCCAGCTCTGGATCGACACCGAGCGTGAGATCGACCTCATGCGGCTGGTCAAGAGCCGCAACCCGGTCGTGCGCCGGATGGCGGTGTTCGACGCCGTGGTCAACAACGCCGACCGCAAGGGCGGTCACCTGCTGCCGCTGCCCACCGGCCACGTCTACGGCGTCGACCACGGGGTCTGCTTCTCCGTCGAGGACAAACTGCGCACGGTCTTGTGGCAGTGGCGCGGCAAGCCGCTGGCCCGCGAGGCGGTGGCGGTGCTGGCCAAGCTGGAGCGCGATCTCGAGTCGGGCTCGCTCGGGCGCAGGTTGCGCGAGCTGCTCACGCCGGCGGAGGTGGAGGCCACCTGGCAGCGCGTCAGGCGGCTGCTCGACACCGGCGTGCACCCCTACCCGCCGGAGGGCTGGCCCGCCATCCCCTGGCCGCCGATCTGACCGGACCCCGAGCGGCACGCGACTTGGGCCGTTTATTACCCTTTGCCCATGTGCACGCTGATCGTGAGAACCGGGCGGACGCTGACGCTCATGGGTGTGAGAGACGAGTTCACCGACCGTCCGTGGGAGGGCCCGGGTGAGCACTGGCCCGAATATCCGGGTGTGATCGGCGGGCGCGACCTCAAGGCCGGCGGCACCTGGCTGGCCGTCAACCCGGCGGCCCGCCGCGCCGCCGCCCTCCTCAACGGCCGCGGCCGGGCAGCGCCGGAGACCACGAAGATCTCCCGGGGCGACCTGGCGCTGCGGGCCGCGTACGGCGGGGGCTTCCCCGACACCGGCCTGACCGGCTACGACCCCTTCCATCTGGTGCTGGCCGACCTGTCGCGGGTGCGGCTGTTCAGCTGGGACGGCGAGCGGCACACCGAAGCCGAGCTGCCCGGGGGCACCAGCATGGTGGTCAACACGGGCCTGGATCCGGAAGACGAGCGGGTGCTGGCCTACCTTCCCAGGTTCGCCGAGACGAGCGGCTGGCACGAGCTGGCCACGGCGGAGGCGTCCTCCGACCCGGCCGCGCTCATCGTCCGGCACGAGCTGGCCGACGGCCGCGTCTTCGCCTCCCTCTCGGTGATGGAGGTCGAGATCGAGCCCGGCGGCGTGACGTACGACTTCACCGACCTGGCCGCAGATCGGGACGGATAGGCTCGAAGACATGCGATCGTGGTCTGCCCCGAACATACCCAAGCTCCCTGGTGAGAGCATTCCGCTGCGTCTCCACGACACCTCCGCGAAGCAGGTCCGGCAGACCGATCCGGGGCCGACCGCCAGGATGTACGTCTGCGGCATCACCCCCTACGACGCCACCCATCTCGGCCACGCCAACACCTACCTCGCCTTCGACCTCGTCGGCCGGTTGTGGCGCGACGCTGGCCACGAGGTGCATTACACGCAGAACGCGACCGACGTGGACGATCCGCTGCTGGAACGGGCCACGCAGACCGGCGTCTCCTGGCGCGAGCTGGCGGAGCGGGAGATCGAGCTGTTCCGCGGCGACATGGAGGCGCTGCGGATCGTGCCGCCCCGCGAGTACGTCGGCGTGACCGAGGTCGTCGGCCAGGTCGCCGATCTGATCACCAGGCTCTCCGCCAAGGGCGTCACCTACGACCTCGACGGCGACGTCTACTTCAGCGTGGCCGACGCGCCGAAGTTCGGGCAGGTCTCCGGCTACGACGAGGACGAGATGCTGGCGCTGTTCGCCGAGCGCGGCGGCGACCCCGACCGGCCGGGCAAGCGGCACCCGCTCGACTGGCTGTTGTGGCGCGCCGAGCGGCCGGGCGAGCCCGCCTGGGACTCGTCTCTCGGCAGGGGCCGGCCCGGCTGGCACATCGAGTGCACCGCGATCGCCCTCGACCACCTGGGCGCCGGCTACGACGTGGCCGGCGGCGGCTCCGACCTGATCTTCCCGCACCACGAGTGCGGCGCCTCCGAGGGCCACGCGGCCACGGGGGAGTGGCCGTTCGCCAAGTTCTACACGCACGCCGGCATGGTGGCGCTCGACGGCGAGAAGATGTCGAAGTCGAAGGGCAACCTGGCCTTCGTCTCCAAGCTGCGCGAGCAGCACGACCCGATGGCGGTCCGGCTCGTGCTGCTGGCCCACCACTACCGCGCCGACTGGGAATACGTGCCCGAGCTGCTGGCCGGGGCCGAGCGCAGGCTAAAGCTGTGGCGCCGGGCCACGGCGCTGCCGTCGGGGCCGCGGGCCGGCGAGGTTCTGACCGCGGTGCGCGAGCGTCTGGCCGACGACCTCGACGCGCCGGGCGCGCTGGCCGCCGTCGACGCCTGGACCGCCGAGGCGCTGGCCGGCGAAGGCCCGGACACCGGCGCGCCCGGCCTGGTCAAGGACCTGGTGGACGCCCTGCTCGGCGTGGAGCTCTAGCAGCAGGGGAAGAACCGCCGATCAGCGCCCGCCAGGGGACGGCTGATCGGCGCCCGCCGGGCGGCGGCCGATCGGTGGCCGTCCGCCCGCGCTGCCCCTCGCCGGCTGGCCATCGAACACATCGAGCACATCGAGGCCAGCAGGGCCGCTTACGAGACCCGGGCCCGATGACCTTCTGACCGGGAGCCCTCGCAGGCGCCCGGCGGGGCCCGCGCTAGGTGAGGCAACCCCTGGCCGCGGTGACCTCGGCCGACATGTTGCGCTCCATCATGCGCAGCGCCGCCAGCCCGAGGTCGCGGTGGATCGCCGCCACGCAGTCCGGCGGCACCATGATCGAATAGTGCCGGATGTACGCGTCCAGCGCGCTGTACAGGATGCACTGCTCGGTCACCTGGCCCGTCAGCAGGACCGTGTCCGTCCCCAGCTGCCCGAGCAGGTACTCCAGCGGCGTCCCGAAGAACGCGCTGTGCCGCACCTTCGGCAGGAACGAGCAGTCCGCCGGGGGCACGATCGGTGCCACCAAATCCGGCCGGTGGCCACCGAGTGCCCGCGCCACCAGGTCGTCCCTGGTCGCGGCGAAGTCGCCGTAGTTGTCGTTGACGTAGATCAGGTCCACGTCGTCGCGCGATCGTGCCCGGCCGATGAGCTCGGCGAGCGGGGGCAGGATCGGCTGGACGGCACGCTCCAGCGGCTCGGCGTCCGCGTGCTTGTACGGGTTCAGCATGTCGACGACGACCATCGCGGTCCTCGCCATGATCAGACCTGGAGCTGTTCGAGCTGGTCCATCGAGGCCAGCTCGGCGGTGAACCACTCGATCGTGCGCCTGAGCCCCTCGGCCGCCGGCACCCGCGCCCGCCAGCCCAGCTGCTCGGCCGCCAGCGACGTGTCGGGCCGCCTGACCTTGGGATCGTCGGCGGGACGGTCGATGAAGACGATCTCCGACGACGACCCGGCCAGGTCCTTGATCATCGTGGCCAGCTCCAGCATGGTCAACTCGTCCGGGTTGCCGATGTTGACCGGGCCGCCGAAGTGGCTGCGGGCCATCGCGAGGATGCCCGACACGGTGTCGTCCACGTAGCAGACCGAGCGCGTCTGGGAGCCGTCCCCGGTGATGGTGATCGGCTCGCCCTTCAGCGCCTGCCTGATGAACGTCGGGATCGCCCGGCCGTCGAACGGGCGCATGCGGGGCCCGTAGGTGTTGAAGATGCGCACGATCCCGGTGTCGGTGCCGCGCGAGTGGCGGTAGGCGGTGGTCAGCGACTCGGCGAAGCGCTTGGCCTCGTCGTAGACGCTGCGCGGGCCGACCGGGTTCACGTTGCCCCAGTACGTCTCGCGCTGCGGATGCTCCAGCGGGTCGCCGTACACCTCGCTGGTGGAGGCCAGCACGAACCTGGCGCCCTTCTCCCGGGCCAGCCCCAGCGCGTGCAGAGTGCCGGCGCTGCCCACACGCAGGGTCTCGATCGGGTAGCGCAGGTAGTCGGCGGGCGAGGCGGCCGAGGCGAAGTGCAGCACGAGGTCCAGCCGGTCGGGTACGTGCACGTACCCGGTCAGGTCGCACTCGATCAGCCGGAACTCCGGCCGGTCCATCAGATGTTCGACATTGCGCGGCCCGCCGGTCAGGAAGCTGTCCATGCAGATGACCTGCGCGTCTTCCTCCAGCAGCCGCTCGCACAGATAGGAGCCGAGGAACCCGGCGCCCCCGGTGACCAGAGCCCTCATGACGTGACCTCCAAGGCAGCGTCGACGACTTCGGAAACTTCGATCTTCAACAGGCCGGGATCGGGCCGCTCCCCGTGCGGATCCCCGTTCCGCCCGGCCCACAGAGCCACGTGACGCCAGCCGGGCGGCGGCCCCCACAGGGCGGGGGAGACCGGCCCGAACAACACCACCGACGGGACGCAGAACGCCGTCGCCAGGTGCGCGACCCCGGTGTCGCCGCACACCACCAGCCGCGACCGGCTGACCAGGTCGACCAGGTCGGCCATGGTGGTCCGCCCGGCCAGCACCCGCCCAGGCGGCAGTCCCGCCCGCTCGGCGACCCGCCTGGCCAGCGGCGTCTCCTCGGCGTTCCCCGTGACGACCACGTCGTCGAGCGCGGCGGCGACCTCCGCGAAACGTTCCGGCGGCCAGCGCCGGGCGGGGTAGGCGGCGCCCGGGTGCACGATGGCGGGCCCCGTACGGTCGGAGACGCCGAGCGTCAGGTCGGTGGGATCGGCGTCGATGCCGTGCCATTCCAGCAGCCCGCACCAGCGCCGCACCTCGTGCACACCCTCCGGGTACGGCGGGCCCGTGCCGAAGCTGATCAGCCGGCCGGGACCGGTGTCCCGCAGCGCCGCGATGCTCTGCGGGCCCTTGCCGTGCAGGTTCACCGCGATGTCGGGGCGCTCGAACGGCACCCTGTCCATGGGGATCGGCCCCGGCCCCGACACGTCCACCTGCTCGTCCACCGCCCCGGTCAGCGGCGGCAGGGCGTCCAGCGCCCGCGGCGCCGCCAGCGTGATCCGGTGCCGGGGAAAGGCCTGCCGCAGCGCCCGCAGCGCGGGCACGGCCGTGAGCAGGTCGCCCAGGCCGAGCCCGCGGAGCACCAGGAGATCTAGGGCCATGACGTCTCCGTGGACGGGCAGACGACGAGCTCTCTCACCTCGCATCCGGTCGGCTGCCGCAGCGCGAAGACGATGGACTGGGCGACGTGGGCCGGATCGTTCAGCCCGGCCTCGGGCCCCGGCTTGTACTGCTCGGGACGGCCGTCGAAGAAGCTCGTACGCATGCCGCCAGGGATCAGCAGGGTCACCCCGACCTGCCCGCGCAGCTCGGTCGCCAGCGCCCTGGTGAAGCCGACCACGCCGGATTTCGACGCCGAGTACGCCGACGCGTCGCTCAGCGGCCGCAGCCCCAGCGTCGACGCGCAGGTGACGACCGTGCCGCGGGTGTGCTGGAGGTACGGCAGCGCCGCGCGCACGACGGAGGCCGTGCCGAGCAGGTTCACCCGGATGACCCGCTCCCAGTCGTCGGCGGGCACGTCCTCCAGGCGCCCGCACGCGTCGATGCCCGCGGCCGTCACCACGCCGTCTAGGCCGCCGGCCCGCTCGGCCAGCTCGCGTACGGCCCGCTCGGCCTCCCCCCGGTCGGCCAGGTCGGCCGTGACGTGGTCAAAACGCTGGTCGGGCGCTCGGACGTCGACGACCAGCGCCCGCCAGCCCTCCTTCTCCACGGCCTCGGCGGTGGCCAGTCCGAGCCCGGAGGCTCCCCCGGTGATGAGAATGTTCACTGGATCTCCTTGATCAGATTGGTGGTCGAACGCCCCGGCAGCGTGCTCAGCACGACGGTCTCCGCGCCGAGCCTGCCGAGGACATCGGATTCGGGCAGGACCTCCCCCTCGTAGTCGCCGCCCTTGACCCACACGTCGGGCCGCAGCCGCTCGATGGCGGCCGCCGGGGTGTCCTCGTCGAACACCAGCACGGCATTCACGCAGCTGAGCGCCCTGAGCACCTCGACCCGGTCGCGCGCGTCCACGATCGGCCTCGGCGGGCCCTTCAGCCGGCGTACCGAGGCGTCGGAGTTGACGCAGACGACGAGCGCGTCGCCGAGGGCCCTGGCCCGCCGCAGCAGGCTCACGTGGCCCGCGTGCAGCAGGTCGAAGCAGCCGCCCGTGGCGATCAGCCGGCCGCCCTGAGCGCGGGTGAGCTCGGCCACCTCCAGCGCCGTGCGCGGCCGGTCGCCGAGCCGCTGCTCGCGGACCTTGACGGTGGCCGCGCCGCCGCGCTCGACGAACCGCGAGGCCTCGCCGACGCCGATCGTCACCGCGTCCTGCGCGTCGGTGCCGTCACGCAGCGCGAGCGCGGCGGCGGTGGCGAACCGGTCGCCCGCCCCGCAGGCGTCCTGCCCGGCGGCGCGCACCGGCGGCGGCACCGCGGTCAGCGGGCCGCCCTCCAGGGCCAGCGCGGCGCCCCGCTCGCCGGTCGTGACGGCCACCGCCCTGGCCTGCATGGCCCGGACCAGGCAGCGCGCCGCCTGGTCCGGTCCGTGATAGCCGTCGGGGCACAGCAACCGCGCCTCCGCCTCGCTCGGCGTCACCAGCGCGCAGCCGGGCATGGGCCGTTCGCCTCGGGGATGCGGATCCCACACCACCGGAACGGCGACGTCGCGCAGCAGCCCGCGGGCCATCCTGGCCACACCCCTGCCGTAGTCGGACACCAGCACCGCGCCCGCCTGGAGGATCGCCTGCGCCGCCTCTTCGCTGGGGGCGTACCTGGCGGCGCCGTCGCCGGTGTCCAGCCTGACCAGCGTCTGGCCCCTCGACCTGATCCTGGTCTTGCGCACGGTGCCGCCGCGCAGCGGGAGGCGTACCAGATCGAGCTCCTCGGACAGCAGCCCGCACAGGCGGTGGCCGTCGGGGTCGTCGCCCATAGCGGTGATCAGCACGACGTCGGCGCCGTCGCGGGCGGCCAGCAGCGCGGCCAGGCCCGCCCCGCCGGGGCGGGCCTGCTCGGCGGCCACGTCGACCACGGGAACCGGCGCGTCAGGGCACAGCCGCTCCGCGTCGCCTTCGACGTCCACGTCCAGCAGCGAGTCGCCGATGACGACGAGCGGCCCCCTCACAGCGCCTCCTCCACCGCGTCGCACAACAGGTGGATCAGCGCGAGGTGCACCTCCTGCACGGTGGCCGTCTCCTCCGCCGGCACCGCGACCGCCTCGTCGCACAGGCCGGCCAGCGGGTTCGGCGCGGGGCCCGTCATGGCCCAGGCGACGATCCCGCTCTCCTGCGCCGCCGCGCCCGCGGCCAGCACGTTGGGGCTGCGGCCGCTGGTGGACAGGCAGATCAGCACGTCTCCCGCGCGGCCGTGCGCCAGCACCTGGCGGGCGTAGACCTCCTCGTGGCCGAAGTCGTTCGCGATCGCCGTCAACGCCGAGCCGTCGGCGTGCAGCGGGATCGCCGCGTAGGGCCGCCTGTCGTGCCGGAACCTGCCGACCAGCTCGGCCGTCAGATGCTGGGCCTCCGCGGCGGAGCCGCCGTTGCCGCAGGCCAGCAGCCTGCCTCCGGCGCGCAGCACACCGGCCAGCTTCCCTCCCCAGGCCCGGACGGCGACCGCGTGGTCATCGACCTTTTCCAGCGTGTTCCAGAGCTTCTCCAGATGAGCATCCATGATCAACCCCCCAGGGCCGCCAGATGGCCGACCTTGCCGTCGATGACCTGCGCGTACACGGCCTCCGTGCGCTCGGCCACGCGGGCCCAGCCGTACCTCTCGCGGGCCCGGCGCGCCCCCGCCGCGCCCAGCTCCGCCCGCCTGCGCGGGTCGCCGAGCACCTCGCGCAGCACCCTGGCCAGGGCGCGCGGGCGGCGCGGCGGCACCAGCACGCCGGCGCCCGCGACCGTGTCCAGGTGGCCGCCGACCGCCGAGGCCACGACGGGGACGCCGCACGCCATCGCCTCCACCGGCACCATGCCGAACGGCTCGTACCACGGCACCGTGACCACGACGTCGGCCGAGCGCATCAGCGCCGGCACGTGCGAGCGCGGCACGCTGCCGATCACGTGCACACGGTGCTCCAGCCCGTACGCCCGGGCCAGTTCGCGCAGCCGGCGCGTCTCCGCGTCGTCCTGGCCGCCGCCGGCGATCACCAGCTCGGCGCCGGGCACCCCGCGCATTGCCCTGACGACGGTGTCGACACCCTTGCGCGGCACCATCCTGCCGATGCTCAGCACCAGGCTGCCCTCGGTGCGGGGCGCGGCCGGCCCCTCGGGGCAGAACGCGGTCAGGTCCACCCCGCACGGCACGACCGCGACCCGCTGCTCGGGCACGCCCATCGCGCGCAGCTCGTGCACCTCGTCGGTGCAGGTCGCGAGCACGGCGTCGGCCCGCTTGGCGATCTCGCGCTCGGTGGCGATCCGGTGCGCGGGGCTGGTGTCCGCCCCGCCCTGCCAGCGCCGCTTGACGGTGCCGAGCGCGTGGAACGTCTGCACCACCGGCACGCCGGCGCCCGCCTGCAGTACCGCCTGCAGGGCTGCCTGCCCGCTCATCCAGAAGTGGGCGTGCACGATGTCCGGCGGGCGCGCGGCCCACCGGCCGGCCAGCCGCTCGGTGAACTCCGGCATGTACGGAGCAAGCTCGTCCTTGGGGACCTGGGCCGCGGGGCCGGCAGGGACGTACTCGACCGTCACGCCCGGCGCCATGGTCACCGAGGCGGGCTGCGAGCCGCGGCTGCGCCGGGTGTGGACGACCACCGTGTGCCCGCGCTCCGCCAGCGCCACGGCCAGCGCGGCGACGTGCACGTTCTGGCCGCCCGAATCGACGCCGCCCACCGCCGCGAGCGGGTCCGCGTGCTCGGAGATGAGATCCACCTTCACTGCGTCAGCTCCCTCACTGCCTTGACCACCTGCTCGCCGGTCACCTGGGACAGGCATGGGTGCCCGGGCACCGGGCAGGTGCGCGCCCTGCTGCCCCGGCAGGGTGCCTGCTGGTCGCCGAGCACCACCGTGGGCACGCCGTACGGGGCCCACCGGACCGCGGGGACGACGGGGGCGAACAGGCTCACGACAGGAGTGCCGACGGCCGCGGCCAGGTGCGCGGGGCCGGTGTTGCCGGCCACCAGCACGCCCGCGTGCTCGATCACGGCGGCCAGTTCGGCGAGGGTGGTCATCCCGCCCAGGTCGACGGCGACGTCTGCGGCCACGTGGGCGGTGAGGTCACGTTCTGTTCCGGTCACGACGACCTGGTGCCCGTCCTCGGCCAGCTCCCGCACCGCCTGCCGGTGCAGGCCGGCGGGCCAGGTGCGGGCGGGGGCCGAGGTTCCGGGGTGGACCACGACGTACGTGCGCTTGTCAGCGCCGGACGTGTTCCCCAAAAGTCCCAAAATATCCGGCAATGGCCGGCGAACAGCGAGTTTTCCGTCATCGTCCGGCGGCAGCAGGAACCCGGCCGCCGCGGCGACGGCCAGCATCCGCTCCGCCTCCGGCACGTCGACGTTCTCGTCCACGACGTGCCTGACGTCCAGCAGCGAGCCGGGATAGTCGTTGCTGATGGCGGTGATCCTGCGTACGCCCGCCAGCCTCAGCAGCAGCGCCAGCGGGAGCGCCGACTGGTGGAACGACGTCAGCACCACCGCCTCGTCCACGCCGCGCAACCGGCCGACGAGGCCGGCGACGTCGTTCCTGCTGACCGGCGGCGGGGTGTGGTCGATCCACGGGGCGTGCCACTCGATCACGTGGTCCACGCCCGGCAGCAGCTCGGCGGCCGCCCTGCCGTTCGGGCCCGCCAGGAAGACCACCTCGGCGGCGAGCGTCCGCACGGCCCTGACGGCAGGTCCCGCGAGCAGCACGTCACCCGCGTCGTCGAGGCGTGCCACGAGCACCCGCCCCCGGCCCGCGCCGCTCCGCACCGGCTCTCCCCGCTCGGCCGTGTCGTGCCCGCTCTCCTGCCCGGATCTGTTGTGCCCGTACCTGTCGTGTGCGGCCCGGTCCCGCCCTCTCCTGCCCCGCTCCGCGCGCCGGCCCGTGCTCGTGTGCTCGCCCGCGCGTCTCCCGGCGCCCCCGCGTCTGCCACCACCGGGCCTGCCGGTGTAGGCGGGCGCGCCCTCTGTCTGGCACGGGTTCGAGCCGCACGACACCGTTTCCGCCCAGCGAGCGCTCATCGCCGCGCCCTCCATTCCCCTCGCAGCCGGTGCACGCAGGCGACCGGCGGGATCACCACGCTGGTGACGGCCATCCGCAGCACCTCGGCCGGGGTACACGGCCCCGGCGCGATCCGGCGC
>NZ_SMKP01000158.1:0-25923 GCF_004349015.1 Nonomuraea diastatica | reverse complement strand
ACGCGTGCGTTTCTTGAGAACTCAACAGTGTGTTAAAAGCCAGTGCATGATGCACAACCCCGTCTATCGGCGTTGAGTCGATTCGACGGATTCCTTTTGTTTGGTTGGGTTCAGACCTTTTTTGGAGAGTTTGATCCTGGCTCAGGACGAACGCTGGCGGCGTGCTTAACACATGCAAGTCGAGCGGAAAGGCCCTTCGGGGTACTCGAGCGGCGAACGGGTGAGTAACACGTGAGTAACCTGCCCCTGACTCTGGGATAAGCCTGGGAAACCGGGTCTAATACCGGATATGACCGCCTCCGGCATCGGGTGGTGGTGGAAAGTTTTTCGGTTGGGGATGGGCTCGCGGCCTATCAGCTTGTTGGTGGGGTAGTGGCCTACCAAGGCGACGACGGGTAGCCGGCCTGAGAGGGCGACCGGCCACACTGGGACTGAGACACGGCCCAGACTCCTACGGGAGGCAGCAGTGGGGAATATTGCGCAATGGGCGGAAGCCTGACGCAGCGACGCCGCGTGGGGGATGACGGCCTTCGGGTTGTAAACCTCTTTCAGCAGGGACGAAGTTGACGTGTACCTGCAGAAGAAGCGCCGGCTAACTACGTGCCAGCAGCCGCGGTAATACGTAGGGCGCAAGCGTTGTCCGGAATTATTGGGCGTAAAGAGCTCGTAGGTGGCTGGTCGCGTCTGCCGTGAAAGCTTAGGGCTTAACCCTAGGTCTGCGGTGGATACGGGCCGGCTAGAGGTAGGTAGGGGCAAGTGGAATTCCTGGTGTAGCGGTGAAATGCGCAGATATCAGGAGGAACACCGGTGGCGAAGGCGGCTTGCTGGGCCTTACCTGACGCTGAGGAGCGAAAGCGTGGGGAGCGAACAGGATTAGATACCCTGGTAGTCCACGCTGTAAACGTTGGGCGCTAGGTGTGGGGGTCTTCCACGATCTCCGTGCCGGAGCTAACGCATTAAGCGCCCCGCCTGGGGAGTACGGCCGCAAGGCTAAAACTCAAAGGAATTGACGGGGGCCCGCACAAGCGGCGGAGCATGTTGCTTAATTCGACGCAACGCGAAGAACCTTACCAAGGTTTGACATCACCCGGACAGCTGCAGAGATGTGGTGTTCTTCGGACTGGGTGACAGGTGGTGCATGGCTGTCGTCAGCTCGTGTCGTGAGATGTTGGGTTAAGTCCCGCAACGAGCGCAACCCTTGCTCCATGTTGCCAGCGACCTCTTTCGGGAGGGTTGGGGACTCATGGGGGACTGCCGGGGTCAACTCGGAGGAAGGTGGGGATGACGTCAAGTCATCATGCCCCTTATGTCTTGGGCTGCAAACATGCTACAATGGCCGGTACAGAGGGTTGCGATGCCGTGAGGTGGAGCGAATCCCTAAAAGCCGGTCTCAGTTCGGATTGGGGTCTGCAACTCGACCCCATGAAGTCGGAGTCGCTAGTAATCGCAGATCAGCAATGCTGCGGTGAATACGTTCCCGGGCCTTGTACACACCGCCCGTCACGTCACGAAAGTCGGCAACACCCGAAGCCCGTGGCCCAACCACCGTGTGTGGGGGGAGCGGTCGAAGGTGGGGCTGGCGATTGGGACGAAGTCGTAACAAGGTAGCCGTACCGGAAGGTGCGGCTGGATCACCTCCTTTCTAAGGAGCGCATTCGCCCGTCACCGCCGGATGTGTGGTGGGGTGACAGCTCACTAGTGGAGCACTGGCTAGTCAACCGGGCAGGGTTGTCGGCGTGCTAGTACCGTCCATCGTTTCAGTGGTGGGAGTGGGAACGGGCGTGTGGGAGTTCGGTCGGGTTGGGCACACTGTTGGGTCCTGAGGAAACGGGCGTTTGCTTGTTTGGCTCAGTGCAGGGCTGTTGAAGAGTCGGGTGGTGCTTGGCTTGGATGTGGTTGCTGTTTGTTGTTTGAGATTTGCATAGTGGACGCGAGCATCTTTGTGGCCAAGTTTTTTAGGGCACACGGTGGATGCCTTGGCATCAGGAGCCGATGAAGGACGTGGGAGGCTGCGTTAAGCCTCGGGGAGTCGCCAACCAGACGTTGATCCGGGGATGTCCGAATGGGGAAACCTAGCACCAGTCATGTGGTGTTGCCTCCGCTTGAATGTATAGGGCGGTTGGTGGTAACGCGGGGAAGTGAAACATCTCAGTACCCGTAGGAAGAGAAAACAAGAGTGATTCCGTGAGTAGTGGTGAGCGAAAGCGGATGAGGCTAAACCGGGCGTGTGTGATAGCCGGCAGGCGTTGCATGTCCGGGGTCGTGGGACCTTCTTGGAGGAGCTGCCGTTTCTCCGAACAGTGATAAACCTGTCTGGTAGTTGAAGCCTCTGGGAAGGGGCGCCGTAGACCGTGAGAGCCGGGTAGACGAAAGTGGATGGGCTGTTGGAGGGGATCCCAAGTAGCACGGGGCTCGAGGAATCCTGTGTGAATCTGCCAGGACCACCTGGTAAGCCTAAATACTCCCTGGTGACCGATAGTGCACGAGTACCGTGAGGGAAAGGTGAAAAGTGCCCCGGTGAGGGGTTGTGAAAGAGTACCTGAAACCGTGTGCCTACAAGCCGTAGGAGCTTACAGGAGCTTTCGGGTTCTTGTGTGATGTGACTGCGTGCCTTTTGAAGAATGAGCCTGCGAGTTATGGTGTGTGGCGAGGTTAACCCGTGTGGGGGAGCCGTAGCGAAAGCGAGTCTGAAGAGGGCGTTTGAGTCGCATGCTGTAGACCCGAAGCGGAGTGATCTACGCATGGGCAGGTTGAAGCTCAGGTAAGACTGGGTGGAGGACCGAACCCACCAGGGTTGAAAACCTGGGGGATGATCTGTGTGTAGGGGTGAAAGGCCAATCAAACTCCGTGATAGCTGGTTCTCCCCGAAATGCATTTAGGTGCAGCGTTGCGTGTTTCTTGCCGGAGGTAGAGCACTGGATGGCTGATGGGCCCGACAAGGTTACTGACGTCAGCCAAACTCCGAATGCCGGTAAGTGAGAGCGTGGCAGTGAGACTGCGGGCGATAAGGTTCGTAGTCGAGAGGGAAACAGCCCAGATCACCGACTAAGGCCCCTAAGCGTGTGCTAAGTGGGAAAGGATGTGGAGTCGCAGAGACAACCAGGAGGTTGGCTTAGAAGCAGCCATCCTTGAAAGAGTGCGTAATAGCTCACTGGTCAAGTGATTCCGCGCCGACAATGTAGCGGGGCTCAAGCACATCGCCGAAGTCGTGGCACTGATGCGAGTGATCGTGTTGGTGGGTAGGGGAGCGTCGTTCAGCCGGTGAAGCAGCAGAGTGATCTAGTTGTGGAGGCTGTGCGAGTGAGAATGCAGGCATGAGTAGCGAATCGAGGGTGGGAAACCCTCGCGCCGGATGACCAAGGGTTCCTGGGCCAGGTTAATCCGCCCAGGGTAAGTCGGGGCCTAAGGCGAGGCCGACAGGCGTAGTCGATGGATAACGGGTTGATATTCCCGTACCCGCTTCAATGCGCCCATACTGAACCCCTTGATACTAAGAGTCCTTAAGTCAGTCGTCTCTTCGGAGGGGATGTTAGACCGAACGCTCGGCCTGATGGGGTAGTAGGTAAGCGATGGGGTGACGCAGGAAGGTAGTCCAGCCCAGGCGATGGTTGTCCTGGGGTAAGCATGTAGCCTGTGCTGTAGGTAAATCCGCGGCATGTGTGGGTGAGATGTGATGCCGAGCCGATTGTGGTGAAGTGGATGATCCTATGCTGCCGAGAAAAGCCTCTAGTGAGTGTTGTGGCGGCCCGTACCCTAAACCGACTCAGGTGGTCAGGTAGAGAATACTAAGGCGATCGGGTGAACTGTGGTTAAGGAACTCGGCAAATTGCCCCCGTAACTTCGGGAGAAGGGGGACCTCTGCTGGTGAAAAGCCTTTGCGTTTGGAGCTGGTGGGGGTCGCAGTGGCCAGGGGGAAGCGACTGTTTACTAAAAACACAGGTCCGTGCGAAGTCGTAAGACGATGTATACGGACTGACGCCTGCCCGGTGCCGGAACGTTAAGGGGACTGCTTAGTCGACTTTCGGGTTGGCGAAGGTGAGAACTTAAGCGCCGGTAAACGGCGGTGGTAACTATAACCATCCTAAGGTAGCGAAATTCCTTGTCGGGTAAGTTCCGACCTGCACGAATGGCGTAACGACTTCCCCGCTGTCTCAACCGCAGACCCGGCGAAATTGCACTACGAGTAAAGATGCTCGTTACGCGCAGCAGGACGGAAAGACCCCGGGACCTTCACTACAGCTTGACATTGGCGTTTGGAGCGTCTTGTGTAGGATAGGTGGGAGACTGGGAAGCTCGGACGCTAGTTCGGGTGGAGTCATTGGTGAAATACCACTCTGGTCGTTTTGAACGTCTAACTCTGGTCCGTGATCCGGATCGGGGACAGTGTCTGGTGGGTAGTTTAACTGGGGCGGTTGCCTCCTAAAGGGTAACGGAGGCGCCCAAAGGTTCCCTCAGCCTGGTTGGCAATCAGGTGTTGAGTGTAAGTGCACAAGGGGGCTTGACTGTGAGACTGACGGGTCGAGCAGGAGCGAAAGCTGGGACTAGTGATCCGGCATCGGCGTGTGGAAGCGGTGTCGCTCAACGGCTAAAAGGTACCCCGGGGATAACAGGCTGATCTTCCCCAAGAGTCCATATCGACGGGATGGTTTGGCACCTCGATGTCGGCTCGTCGCATCCTGGGGCTGGAGTAGGTCCCAAGGGTTGGGCTGTTCGCCCATTAAAGCGGTACGCGAGCTGGGTTTAGAACGTCGCGAGACAGTTCGGTCCCTATCCGCTGCGCGCGTAGGAGACTTGAAAGGGGCTGTCCCTAGTACGAGAGGACCGGGACGGACGAACCTCTGGTGTGCCAGTTGTACCGCCAGGTGCACGGCTGGTTGGCTACGTTCGGAAGGGATAACCGCTGAAAGCATCTAAGCGGGAAGCTCGCCTTGAGATGAGGTCTCCCGCCCTGTGAAGGGGTAAGGCTCCCGGTAGACGACCGGGTTGATAGGCCGGGTGTGGAAGCATGGTAACGTGTGGAGCTGACCGGTACTAATAGGCCGAGGACTTGACCACAAAGCATACTTTCTTTCTTTTTGGGTTTTGCTCGCGTCCACTAGGCAATTCTGAGACAGCAAGCGGTTGTGTTTGTTGGTTTCATGGGGTTACGGCGGTTATGGCGGGAAGGAAACACCCGGTTACATTCCGAACCCGGAAGTTAAGCTTCTCTGCGCCGATGGTACTGCACTCGGGAGGGTGTGGGAGAGTAGGTCACCGCCGGACAATTGTTGAGGGGGCCCCGACGCCAAGCGCGTCGGGGCCCTTTTTGTATGTGCGGCTCAGGGTAGCTGAGGGCGGGCCACGAAAACGCCCCAGCCCAGGTACTGGCGCCCGTATTCGAGATGTGAGCGGCGCGCTTGGGTGAGGAAGTCGCGCATGGCGGGAGCGTCGGAATCGTCGGGGTTCTCGCGTAGCCAGTCGCTGATCGTCCACCATTGGCTGGCCACATACCTGTCCCAGCCGTCCTGGTCGGCGAGCACCATTTCCAGGAGCTCGAAACCTGAATCCTCGAAGCGGTCCGCAGTGTCGGCCAGCGACGTGAACAGGCCATCCGCTATGCCGAGCGTCTCGTACGCCTCCTGTGGCGGCGGCGTTATCCAATAACACTCACCGACCAGGGCGATGCCGTTCGGACGGAGATGCCGGCGCATCAATGACAGCGTGCCCTGAAGGCCATCGCCGATCCAGGTCGCGCCGATACAGGACACGATGTCGAACGACTCTGGGGTGTCTTCGTATGTGGCTGCATCGGCTTCCACCAGATTGAGTTGATCGGCGACGCTGAGTTCGTCGGCGCGGGCTCTGGCGGCTTCCAGAAAGACCTTGCTGATGTCCACGCCGACGCCCTGAACTCCATATTCCGCCGCCCACCGAGAAAGCAGCTCGCCTTTTCCGCAGGCGAGGTCGAGTTGGCGGGAACCGGAGGCGATGCGGCAGATCCGGCCCAGGAGATCCAGCTTTTCATCGGTCAGGGGATTGAGCGTGCGGTGGTTGGACTCGGCTATTTCATGGAAGCGAAGTGACATGCTGGCCAGTCTTGCTGATTGGTCGATTTCCGGTCCAATCATTAATTGGGTTGCCAACAGGCTCATGGACGCGTCAGGGCTTGCTACCCTGGAAGGACCGGGCCACCCCACAGGTGGCCTTCGTCGCGTTAGGCCCGAGGGCGGGCGGCGACCAGCCCCGGCAGACCGTTGTTGTGAGTCCGCCGGGTGAGCCAACGAAATGGACCAGAAGTGAACAGAGATAACGGATCGGACGGCGGACAGCGCGGCCGCGGGGACAACGAGGACCGGCACTCCGGCGGGGGCGGCCGAAGCGGCGGCTACGGCTCGCGCGGGCGCGACTCCGGCGGTGACCGTCCGTTCCGTTCCGACGACAGGTCGCGCTCGGACAACCGAGGAGACAGAGGACCGCGGCGGGACGAGGGTCACCGCGAGCCGCGTGGTCCGCGTCGTGAGGGTGACGATCGTCGTTCGTTCCGGGATCGGGATGATCGGGGTCCGCGGCGTGAGGGCGGTTACGGTTCTGGTCGTGAGGGCGAGCGTGGTCCGCGTCGTGAGGGTGGATACGACCGTGGTCCCCGTCGTGAGGGTGGCTATGGGGAGCGGCGTGAGGGCGGTTATGGTCCTCGTCGTGACAGTGATCGTGGTCCGCGGCGTGAGGGTGGATACGACCGTGGTCCGCGGCGTGAAGGCGACGATCGTGGGGCTCGGGGGGGCGATCGCCGTCCGTTCCGGGATCGGGACGATCGTGGCCCGCGGCGTGACAGTGATCGTGGTCCGCGGCGTGAGGGTGGATACGATCGTGGTCCGCGGCGTGAAGATGATGGCCGTCGTTCGTTCCGGGATCGGGATGATCGGGGCCCTCGCCGTGAGGGCGGTTACGGTCCTCGCCGTGAGGGTGGATTCGATCGGGGTCCCCGTCGTGAGGATGATGACCGTCGGCCCTTCCGGGATCGGGACGATCGCGGACCCCGTCGCGGCGGTGGCTATGGGGAGCGGCGTGAGGGCGGTTACGCCGCTCGCGGTGACAGCGGCCCTCGCGATGGCCGGCCGTTCTCCCGGGACGAACGCGAGGAGCGCACCGGATCCCGAGCCAGATACGGCAGGAGCGATCGCGAGGCCGAGGCGCCACAGCGCGAGCGGCTGCCCGAGGTCGCGCCCGACATCACTGCGGACGAACTCGACAAGGAAGTCCTGGAAGAACTCCGTTCGCTGCCCGGTGACCTCGCCGACCTGGTCGGCCGGCACCTGGTGGCCGCCGAACGCGCGCTCGAGGACGACGACCCCGACCGGGCGCATGAGCACACGAAGGTCGCGCGCAGGTTTGCGGCGCGCATCGGTGTCGTGCGCGAGGCCGCCGGCATCGTCGCCTATCGCGCAGGTCATTTCTCCGAGGCGCTGAGCGATCTGCGGGCGGCCAGGCGGATGACGGGCTCGGATGCGTACCTCGCGGTCATGGCCGACTGCGAGCGCGGCCTCGGCCGTCCGGAAAGGGCCATCGACCTCGTACGCTCGCCGGAAGCCGAACGTCTCGACAGGGGCGGGCGTATCGAGTTGACCATCGTCGAATCCGGGGCCCGGCGCGACCTGGGCCAGCACGACGCCGCCGTGATCACCCTGCAGCGCCTGCCCGAGCTTCGCGATCCGCAGCCCAAGCCGTGGTCGGCCCGGCTGGCGTTCGCCTATGCGGACGCACTGGCCGATGCCGGTCATCAGGAGGCGGCCACCGACTGGTTCGGGAGGGCGATGGCGTTCGATGAGGACGGGGAGACGGACGCGGCAGAACGGTACGCGGAGTTGACCGGTGCCGTCATTGAGGACCTCGAGGAGGACTTCGACGAGGAAGTCCCAGACGACGGCGAGGCCGAGGCCGAGGACCTTGCCACGGGGGACCTCCTGGAGAGGGAGGCGAAGCAGATCAGGGCCGTCGACGTGGCGGATGCGGAGCAGGCGGACGTACCTGATGAGAAGGGCGCGGCCGCCCAGGAAGCGCCCGGGCCACAGCGAGCTTCGGCAGGCGTTCAAGGCGTCGAGGTTCAGGATGCAGACGTTCGGGATGCCGAGGTCCGGAAGGCCGACGTTGTGGATCCCGAGGATCGGGACGGCGGCGTTCGGGACGCCGACGTAGCGGACACGGTGGCTCAGGACGAGGACCGAGACGCTCGGGACACGTACTCGGACGCTCGGGACGCGGAGCCGACAGTTAGGGACGAAAGGCCGGAGCAGGGCGAGAAGCCGCAGAACCGCGCGGCTGATCGGCAGGATGCCCCCGCAGCCAAGGATGAGCATGGCGAAACCCCGGCTATCACACCGGCGTTCATCGAGCCTGACTTCGGCGACGTGCTAGATGAGCCCACCTCAGACCGGCCCAAGACGGACGACTGACACCGGGCACCCCGCCGCTACCCGATCCGGGCGGCGGGGCGTCGCGTCCCCGGGCTGCCATCCGGGAAACGATCACCTGTCACGGTGAGACGCGGTCGAGCCAGTGGAGAATCCCCGCCACGTTCGAGGGCGCTCCGCTCAGCAACTCGAAGTGCTCGGCCGTCGGGTCGTCGGCCTTGAGCGCGGTGTAGCGCTCCTTGGTGCGGTCTCTGACCATGGCGACGGCGTGGTCCAGGTCCATGCCCTCGGAATGGGCCTGGCGGGTGAGATCAACCCAGACGCGGAGCTCCTCCGCGGACCGATCAAGAGTCTCCTGGACGGCGTCGACCGGCCCGTAGTGGCTGAACAGCAGGCGTCGCGGCCCAAGCGCCCCGAACAGCGCGATCGAGTCGAGCGCCGTCTGCAGGTCGAAGTCCGGCGGAGGTGTCGCGGGGCGCAGATCGCCCGTCTCGGGCAAGTAGACGCCTGCGGCGTCGCCGACGTACAGATCGCCGGTGGCGGAGTCGACCAGCCCCACGTGGTGTTTGGCGTGCCCGGGCGAGTAGTGGCTGCTCAGCGTGCGCCCGTTGCCCAGGTCGATGGCGCCGGTGTCGCCGAGGGCGACGATGCGCTCGGACTCGGTGGGGGACAGTTCGCCGAAAAGCGTGTCGAGACGGTCACCCCAGACCATGCGGGCACTGGCCATCAACCGGGCTGGATCGGCGAGGTGCCGGGCCCCCTTCTCGTGGACGACGACCTGGGCGGAGGGGAAGAATCTGGCGATGTCTCCCACGCCTCCGGCGTGATCCAGGTGAATGTGGGTCACCACGACGGTGGCCAGATCCTCCGGTCCGACGCCGAGTGACGCGAGCGCGTCACGTACCACGGGAGCAGAGGTCGAAGTGCCCGTCTCCACCAGGCACGGTCGATCGCCCAGAATCAGATAACCAGCCGTGATGCCCGAGTATCCCGCCATCCTGGTGTCGATCTCATAGACGTCGCCGCCCAGAGCGGTGATGTTGTCCACAGGCACTCCCGCGCGTTCAGCCGTTTTCCCCAGAACGGCATTCCAGCCGGTCCGGCTTTCTCCTCATCGTAGAGAGTGATCTCCACCAGAGCACCGACAGGGAGGATGACAAGTGGACCGCAACGAGGTCTTGCTGGTGGGGAGGCTGTCAGCGGCGGCCGAGGAGCACGCGCTGCCGAGCGGCGACACCGTGACGAAGTGGCGCGTCATCGTGCGCCGCCGACGGCACAGGCGCGGAGCCGCCCTGACGGACAGCGTTCCGTGTGTCACCTTCAACCCGGAGGTCGCCGCCATAGTCCGCACTCTCAAACCTCGCGACTACATCGAAGTGGCAGGGGCATTCCGCTGCCGGGTCTTCGGCCCGTCGGCGGCCAAGATCTGGAGGTATGAGGTGGAGGTGAGCTCCGCCAAACCGTTCGAGGCCGAGCTCACCGAACCCGCCGACCCGGCCACCGATCCGCCCCCCGACTCCGAGGGGAGTGTCACCGCCCTGATCCCCAGACAGGTGGCCTACCTGGCGCGAGCCAGCTGACCTCGGTCTCTCGCCGGGCCCCGCACGGCCTCGCGCATGCACAACCACGCGAGGCCCGCAGGGCTGCGCGTCCGCCCAACTCTGCGAGGTCCGTAGGGCGCTGCACGCGCCCAACCGCGCGGGGTCCGTACGGCAGCGCACACCCCGCGAGGTCGTCGGGCTGCGCCCAGTCCCGCAAGCTCGCGGGGCTGCGCTCACGCCCAGCCCCGCGAGATCCTTTACGGTTGTCCCGCCGCTCGCGTTGGCGGCACAGTTCGTATGGTCGTCGCAGCCGTGGACGGCCGCGGACGGGCGATCGTACGAGCCGGGTTGACAACGAAACCTTGCGCGGGTCGGTCCTTCCGCAGCCGTACGGCGCCTTCGAGGGCGGGCGCTCATGCTCGCGGCGACTGAGGACGCGGTCAGGCGGCGGTGTCCGGCTGCCTCGAAGCAGTGCCCTCACCGCACCGGGCCAGCGTTGAGGAGATGGGAGGTCCTCAGTCGATCGCGAACGTGCGGAGGACCAGACCGGTCCTGGGTTTCGGGCCGAAGGAGGTGCTCTTACGGGGCACTCGTTCGCCGCCGGCGGCGACGGCAAGCACCTCCTCGGCCTTGAGCGGTTTGAGAATCACGGCGGTACCACCAGAGCGGGCAGCCAGCCGCACCGCGGCCCACGCGTCGTGATGCACGATGCGCACGGTTCGCTCATCGTCACGCATTCCCCACACCTTGGGCATGACGAACTCGGAAAGGACGGAAGTGTTGAGGGAGTTCCAGCGGCCGGAGCGGTCGGGCGGCATCGCGTGGGCGAGCTGCACCGGGTCGGGATCGGTGAGCAGGTGCGCACCGCTCTCCCCGGCGAGCAGGAACGCCGGCTCCGCGGCCTCCTCGAGCGCCGCCAGTCCCAGTGCCAGATCGTCATAGTCGTGAACGCGCCACGACCCCTTCGCCCTGGCGGCCGCCTCGTCCAGAGGAAGCCCGGGGATCACGCGGTGGATGGCCTTCAAGTCGGGTGGGTACGCGGAGGTGTCGACGAGCAGGGCCAGCCCGAAGTCCCACGGCCCGGCCGTCGACCGGCCCGCGCCCGCCGCAGGGCCGTCCTTATCGGTCTCGGCGCCATCGACCTGTTGAGAAGGGTCTTGCTGCCCAGCCCCGGTGCTATCGGCCTGTTGCGACGCCGGCCCGATCGGTTTCGGCGCCGGGGCGGTCGGCTCTGGATGGGCCGGTCGGGCTGCTGGGTGGGTCGGTTTCGGCGCCTGGTCGGCTGGCGGCGCTGGATGGGCTGGCGGCGCGGGCCGGGGTGGTCGTGCTGTTGGCCCGGTCGGTGTCGCCGTGCGGTCGGCCGGTGGCGGCGTGGGCTGGTCACCGTCGGCGGTCTTCGCCCCGGCAGGGTCGGCCTGGAGGTGGGTTTCGTGCTCCTGGCGCTGGAGGGCGCGGTACGTCGCATACCTGTGGTGTCCGTCGGCGATCAGGGCCTGCCGGCCATGGAGGTCGGCGTTGATAGCGGTGATCTCTTCCGGGTCCGTGATGGCCCAAAGGCGGTGTGTGAGGCCGTCGTCCGTGCGGGCCGACACCTGAGGCTGCCGATCCGAGGCCACCGTGTCGACCAGGCGGCTGGCGGTGCCGTTCGCGCCGTCGTAGAGGAGGAAGATAGGCTCGAGGTTGGCCTGAGTGGTGCTCATCAGAGCGAGCCGGTCGGCGACGGGGCCCGGCATGACGTCCTCGTGCGGGAGGATGATGCGCTGTTCGGGGTCGGTCAGGCCCACGTCTCCGATGAGACCGCGCTGCAGCACGCCTGCCCCGCTCTGCTCGTAGACGTAGAGCGCCGGCACGTCGTCGGCCACCAGCACGCCCGAGTCCAGCCACGCCTTCAGCGTGGCCCTCGCCTCGGTGTACCGCGATTCGAGCGGTGCCTGGGCCGGTGGGGGAGTCACGGCTCCGGGTTGCCTTCCGAGCGGCACCTGGGTCCGCGGGGAAGACACGGCGGCGGATCGCTTCTCGGGCGCCGTGCCAGCGTGGGGACTTCCGCGTCCTGTGTCGGGGTGGGGGCTCTCGGGTCCTGTGTCGGGGGAGGAACGAGTGCTGCCGGCGGGCTGGGTCTCGGTGCCTCGCCCGGGGGCGGAAGCGGAGGACGAATCACCGGCGGACGAGCAGGGAAGGATGAGCCTGACGACGTTGTTGGGGTGGGAGTTGAGGAGGGCTTCTACGTCGGCGTCGGAGATCAGGTCGTACGGCGGGGAGGTCACCTTGGCTGGATCTTCGACAGCGAAACGCACGCCCCGGAAGGGCCGTAGCACCAGTCCATCAGGCACCGGCAGTTCAGGAGTCCCCATACCGGGCATGCTCCCATAAATGTCTACGCCGTCCGGAAGTCGCCCCGGGGTTGCGGGCGGTCCCGTTCCGCAACAGGGCGAAACGGGGATCATCATTCAGAGATGAAGGAGTCCTCACGCATGGATCAGAGTGGCAACGTTCACGATGAGAGCTCGGGAGCTCCTGAGGGCGGTGTTTACGACTGGTATCAGCGTGGGGTGAGATTGTTGCAAGACGGCAGTCCGGCGGCGGCCGCGGCTCTGCTGGAGAGGGCCGCTGCGGCTGAGCCGGAATCACGCAGCATCTTGGAGGCGCTGGCCAGGGCGCAGTTCAACTCCCGGCAGTACGCCGAGGCGGCGGCCAGTTTCCGTCAGATCGTGGACGCCAATCCAGCTGAGGATTACGCCTATTTCGGGCTCGGATTGTCGTTGTGGCGGACCGGGGATGTGGAGAGCGCACAGGAACCGCTGGCCATCGCGGTCGCCATGCGGCCGGACGAGCGGCATTACGTGTCCGCGTTGAAGAGCGTCCGCGCGACCCTGCGCGCGCGCCGGGAGATGTAGGCATCTGGTCAGCCAGGCTGTCGCAGGACACACACGGCGGTCGGCCGGTTCGGGGAACTGCGTGAACGATGGTGGCGTGGTGTGTCGATCCGGTGGCGCCGGTGCACATCGGTGGTATTGCGCCTCCATGGGGCGTCGCGGGTGAACGCGCAGACGCACGCCGGTGGTGTACGTGACGGCTGGTGGATGGGTTGTTGTCCGGTGCTGTGTGTGACGGCTTGTCGTCTCGTGCGCTCCGGTGTTGCGCGCAATGGCCGGTGAATACGCGCTCCGGCGTTGCGCGCAACGGCCCGTCGTCACCCGCTCCCCGGGTGGTCCCCGATCTTGCCGGGCTGGATCAGGGGCTTACGCGTCGTGGCGGGTGGCGTTGGCCGCGATGGCCGTCTGGAAGTAGGCGGCCAGTCCCGGCGCCGTCTCGTCGATGGAGGCGGTGAAGCGGGAGTCCGACACGTACAACTCGCCCAGACCGCGGTGGATCTCGTAGGTGCAGTCGTAGCACCAGCGGGTGAGGTGGGCGCGGTGCTCCTCAGCGAGGTCCATCGCGGACGCTCCGTCCGCCGGTGCGCCCGCCCGCATGACGTCGGCCATGCGGGCGTAGATGCCCGCCGCCTCGGCCATGAATCGCTTCCAGCCCTCCTTCGTGAACGACGCGGTGCGCCGTTGCGCGTCAGTCCAGGCCTGGGTGCCGCCCCAGAGCCGCTCGGCCTCCGCCGCGTGCTCATCCGGATGGAAATCGCCGAACAGCTCGGTGCGTTCCTCGGTAGTGAGGTTCAGTTCCGCGGACATGGTCATCCCTTCTGCGGTTGCGTACGAGGACGACGCTAAAGTCTCACGCGACGTGAGAGTCAAACGGGAAGAGGCGCTGTGCTGATCGACGGCTATGACACCCTGCTGCTCGACCTCGATGGCGTGGTCTACCTGGGCGGTTACGCGGTGCCCGGGGCTCCGGCGGCGCTGGAGGAGGCGCGGCGGAAGGGCGTCCGGCTGGCGTACGTGACCAACAACGCCTCCCGGACGCCCGCGGCCATCGCGGCGCACCTGCGTGAGCTTGGGGCGCCCGCCACGGCCTCCGACGTGGTCACGTCCGCTCAGGCTGCCGCCCGGCTGGTCGCGGAGCGGGTTCCGCCGGGGTCGAACGTGCTGGTGGTCGGCGGATCCGGGCTGCGGCTGGCCGTACGGGATCGGGGGCTGCGGCCCGTTTCGGCCGCCGCCGAGTCCCCCGCGGCCGTGGTGCAGGGGATCGCGCCCGGTCTGTCGTACGAACTGCTCGCGGAGGGGACGCTCGCGGTGCGGCAGGGGGCGCTCTTCGTGGCCTCCAACGGCGACAGCACGATGCCCACGCGCCGGGGCGAGTTGCCGGGCAACGGGTCGATGGTCCGGGTGATCGCCAGCGCCACCGGAGTCGAGCCGGTGTACGCGGGCAAGCCGGATCCGCCGCTGCACCGGGAGTCGATGCTGCGTACGGGGGCCCGGCGGCCGCTGGTGGTGGGCGACCGGCTCGACACCGACATCGAGGGGGCCTCCAATGCCGGGGTCGAGAGCCTGCTGGTCCTGACGGGGGTGGCCACGCCGGTCGAGGTGCTGACGGCGGCGCCCCGGCACCGGCCCACATACGTCGGGGAGGATCTCGGGACGTTGCTGCGGCCCTATCCCGAGGTACGGGACGGTTCGTGCGGCGGCTGGCGGGCCCGGTGGCGCGAGGGCGTGTTGTGCCTCGACGGTGATGGCAGCCGGATCGACGGGCTGCGGGCCGCCTGCGACGCCTCCTGGTCCGCGGCCGGCGACGGTCAGATCGAGGAGGGCGCCATCAAGCCTGTGCTGGATCGCGTCGGGTAGCGCCGGCCCGGGCGGCGGTCCACGGTCATGCGATCCGTTCGCTGGTCTGGCGGGCGAACTGCCAGGCGCCCACGGTGAGGAGCAGGCCGCAGGCCACGACCAGCGCCGCGAGGGACACCGGCACGCCGCCGCTCCAGCCCCGCAGCACCAGCAGCCGGATGGCCTCAATGGCGTAGGTGAGCGGGTTGACCCTGGCCACGGCCTCCATCCACGCCGGCATGGCCGACAGGGGCACGATCGCGTTGCTCATGAACAGCAGCGGCAGGGAGACGAACCCCGTGATCGCGAAAAACGTGCCGTGCGAGGGCACCGCGCAGGCCAGGGCCATCGCCGCGGACGTGAGCGCCAGCGTCAGCAGGGCCGTCACCGCCAGGATCGCCGGCACACCCAGCAGCCCGGACTCCGGCCGCACGCCCAGGGCGAGCGCCACCAGCAGGATCACCAGCGTCTGAGCCGCGTTCATGCCCGTCTGGAACAGGAACCGCGAAAGGATCAGCGAACTGCGCCTGATCCGCATGCTGAGCAGCTTGTCCAGATAGCCCGTCTCCTTGTCGAACAGCAGCGGCATCGCCGCCGTCACCCCGTTGCCCACCACGGTGAACGCGATGACGCCCGGCACCGCGAACGCGATGTAGTCGCCCGTGCCCACCACCCGGGGATCGACCGCGCCCCCGAGCGCACCGGCGAAGAAGACCAGCCACACGGCCGGCTGCAGCACGCTGAACAGCAGGCTGAGCCGTTCGCGCAACGCCACGAGCAGCCACCGCCTGGACAACGCCAGCACCTCCTGCGCCACCATCATGCGATCTCCTCCCGCAGCGCGTGCCCGGTGTGCCGGAGGAAGACCTCGTCGAGTGACGACGCTCCGATCGCCACCTTGAGCTCGGCCGGAGTGCCGCCGGCCACCTGCCGCCCACGGTCGATGATCGCCAGCCGGTCGCAGAGCCGGTCCGCCTCGTCCATGTAATTGGTGGCCAGCAGCACGCTCATGCCCTCGTCGCGGAGCGAGCGGATGTGCTCCCACAGGTGATGGCGCGACTGCACGTCGAGACCGAGCGTGGGCTCGTCGAGAATCAGCAGCTCGGGCCGGTGCAGCAGGCCGCAGGCCAGGTCGAGGCGTTTCTGCATGCCCCCCGAGTATCCCGCCACGAGGCGATCGGCGCTGTCCGACAGCCCCACCAGCTCCAGGACCTCATGGGCCCTGGCCCTCACGTGCCGCCGCGGCACGTGGTAGAGAGACGCCTCGATCTCTGTTCTCCCTGCCGGTCAGCAGGTAGTGGCCCATGGGCGAGATCTGCTGCATCACGTAGCCGATGCGGCGGCGTACGGCTCCCGCCTCCGTCACCACGTCGAACCCGCACACTCGCGCCGCGCCCGCGCTCGGCGGGAGCAGCGTGGACACCATCCTGATCGTGGTGGTCTTGCCCGCGCCGTTGGGGCCGAGCAGGCCGAAGATCTCCCCGGGCGCGACAGCCAGGCTCGGGCGGTCGACGGCGTGGTGGTCGCCGAAGGCGCGGCAGAGGCCCTCGGTCTCGATGATCGGGCGCATTATTTAACCCTATCTCCTAATAGTTAACGTGTCCATTAATCAATCAGGCGATGGGCGGATCAACGACCCCTCAGATCAGCCGGCGCAGCCGCAGCAGGTCGCCGAAGCTGGCGTCGACCTTCACCCGCCCACCGAGCAGCGCGCGGGCCAGATCGAGCTCCCCGTCGACCAGCGCGATCAGGTCGTCGCTCGCGATCGTGAGCTTGACGTCTGCGGGCTTGCCGTCGGGCGGCGGCATCTCGGCGAACGGGTCGAGCCCCCCGTGGGTCAGACGGCCGTAGAACGTCACGTCGAGGTCGGAGACCCGGCAGCTGACCGTGCGCTCGACGACGTGCTTGGCACGATCTGCCTCGTCGATCTCGTCGAACTGGTCGACGAGCCTGGCCAGTGCCGCCCGGCACTCCTCGACGCTTGCCATGATGCGCATCCCTTCTTCCTTCGCGGACGGTAGCGTTCCACATCAGTAGCACCCCGTACGAGCTTCAACGACTGAGGGGCCCGCCAAGGTCCCGGACGCTCGCGGGAAGCGTTAACGTCGAGACATGAGTGAGCTGCCGGAAGGGACCGGCGACGAGCGGGTCGACGCCATCGTGACCGGCCTCGGCCGTCTGGGCGAGCAGCCGGCGAGCGAGCACGTGGCGATCTTCGACGAGGCGTTCTCCGGGCTGGAGAGCGCGCTGGCGGCCGTGGACGAGCCGGGCGGGCAGGCCACGGGTGGGCAGGGTGCCGGCGAGCGGCAAGCGGGAGAGCGGTGAGCCGCAGGATCCGCCTCGACAGCGAGCTGGTGCGCCGAGGGCTGGCCAGG
The DNA here is from genome assembly GCF_004349015.1 of Nonomuraea diastatica. Lineage (NCBI taxonomy): Bacteria > Bacillati > Actinomycetota > Actinomycetes > Streptosporangiales > Streptosporangiaceae > Nonomuraea > Nonomuraea diastatica. The sequence continues at coordinate 8,911 of NZ_SMKP01000158.1, read as the reverse complement.
TCGCGCGAGCAGGCCACCCAGCTCATCGAGGACGGCCGGGTCAGCGTCGGCGGCCGGCGGGCCGGCAAGCCGGCCACCCAGGTCGACACCGCCTCCGCCATCGTCGTGGCCGACTCGCAAGACGGGCCCGACTACGTCTCGCGCGGAGCCCACAAGCTGCTCGGCGCGCTGGAAGCGTTCGAGAGCCTGGCAGTCCAGGGCCGCCGCTGCCTCGACGCGGGCGCCTCCACCGGCGGGTTCACCGACGTGCTGCTGCGCCGCGGGGCCGCGCATGTGCTGGCCGTCGACGTCGGATACGGCCAGCTGGCCTGGTCCCTGCGCACCGACGAGCGGGTGACGGTGATGGAGCGCGTCAACGTGCGCGACCTCACCCCCGGCATGGTCGGCGAGCCGCCCACGCTGGTCGTGGGCGACCTGTCGTTCATCTCGCTCCGGCTCGTGCTGCCCGCGCTGGCCGAAGTGGCCGCGCCGCGAGCCGATTTCGTGATGCTGGTCAAACCGCAGTTCGAAGTGGGTAAGGACCGCGTCGGAGCGGGTGGCGTGGTGCGCGATCCCGGGCAGCGGGCGGGTTCCGTGCGCGACGCCGCCGCCAAGGCTCAGGACCTGGGGCTGACCGTACGCGGCGTGACCGCGAGCCCGCTGCCGGGGCCGTCGGGAAACGTGGAATATCTCCTCTGGCTGGGCAAAGGGGAAGGCGAGCCGCCGGTCGCCGACCTCGACGCAGAGATCCAGCGAGCCGTCGAGGAAGGACCGCAATGAACCGGACCGTGCTGGTCGCCGTACACACCGGGCGTGACGCCGCGGTCGAGAGCGCGCGCCTGGTCGTCGATCGGCTGATCGACGACGGCATCACCGTCAGGGTGCTCGACTCCGAGGCCGGCGAGATCGGCAGCGACCGGGTCGAGGTCGTGCCGGGCGATCCGGGCGCGGTCAAGGACGCCGAGGTCATGATCGTGCTCGGCGGCGACGGGACGTTGCTGCGCGCGGCCGAGCTGGCCAGGCCGGCCGGCACACCGCTGCTGGGGGTCAACCTCGGCCACGTCGGCTTTCTGGCAGAGGCGGAGGTAGCCGACCTGGCCACGGCCGTCGACAGCGTCGTGGCGGGGCGTTACGACGTCGAGGAGCGCATGACGGTCGACGTCGTCGCCAGGCTGAACAGGCAGGTGCTGGCCGACACCTGGGCGCTCAACGAGGCCACCGTCGAAAAGCAGGAGCGCCTTCTCGAGGTGGTCGCGGAGATCGACGGCCGCCCGCTGTCCAGGTGGGGCTGCGACGGCGTGATCTGCGCAACCCCGACGGGCTCGACCGCCTACGCCTTCTCCGCCGGCGGCCCCGTCGTGTGGCCGGAGGTCGAGGCGCTGCTCATGGTGCCCATCAGCGCCCACGCGCTGTTCGCCAAGCCACTGGTCATCTCGCCGCGCTCCACGCTGGCCGTCGAGATCCTGCCCGACACGCCGTGCGGGGTCCTGTGGTGCGACGGGCGCCGCAGGTTCGAGCTGCCGCCCGGCACGCGCGTGGAGGTCCGCAGGGGCGCCGAGCCCGTACGCCTGGCGCGCCTGCACGGCGTGGAGAGCACCGGCGCGCCCTTCACCGACAGGCTGGTGGCCAAGTTCGAGTTGCCCGTGCAGGGATGGCGCGGAAGGGTGCGACCCTGAATGAATGGGGGGGCGGAGCGCGTAGGATCACGTGGGCATGGTGGGCCGCCCCCAGCGGTCCAGCGCCGGCAGCGGCGTCAGCGGCTGCGGGCTTCCGGAGACGATCCGGGTGACCATCAGACAGGGCAGTGAACGGGAGTGGGCAGTGCGACCAAGGGTCGAGGAGGTCCGCATCCAGGGGCTCGGCGTCATCGATGAGGCCGTTCTCGAGCTCTCGCCGGGCTTCAACGTGGTCACCGGCGAGACCGGCGCGGGCAAGACGATGGTCGTCACCGGGCTCGGCCTGCTGTTCGGCGGCCGGGCCGATCCTTCGCGCATCCGGCCGGGCGCCGACAAGGCGACCGTCGAGGGCACGCTCGTCATCCAACCGGGCGGTCACGTCGCCCAGCAGGTTGAGGACATCGGTGGCGAGGTCGAGGACGGCACGCTGATCATCTCGCGCGTCGTTTCCGCGGAGGGCAGGTCTAGGGCCTGGCTCGGCGGGCGCACGGTGCCCGTCGGCACCCTGACCTACCTCGCCGACGACCTGGTGGCGGTGCACGGGCAGATGGACCAGCAGCGGCTGCTCCAGGCGACCCGGCAGCGCGCGGCGCTCGACCGCTACGCCGGCGACGAACTGGTCAAGCCGCTGCGGGCCTACACGCAGGCCTACAAACGCCACAAGAAGGTCACCACGCTGCTCGAGGAGCTGACCACGAGGGCCAGGGAGCGGGCGCAGGAGGCCGACATGCTCCGCTTCGGGCTGGAGGAGATCGAGAAGGTCGACCCCAAAGCGGGCGAGGACGTGGAGCTGCGCGGCGAGGAGGAGCGACTCTCACACGCCGACGCGCTGCGCAGCGCCGCCACCACGGCGCACACGGCGCTGCTCGGCGACCCGATGGAGGCCGCAGGCGGCCCGCACGATGTGATCTCGCTGCTCGGCGAGGCGAAGTCCGCGGTGGAAGCGGTGCGCGACTTCGACGCCCAGCTCGCCGGGGTGGCCGACCGGCTGGCCGAGGCCGGCTACCTGATCTCCGACGTGGCCACCGATCTGGCGGCGTACGCGGAGTCGATCGAGGCGGACCCCGCGCGGCTGGCGGCGGTGCAGGAACGCCGGTCGGTGCTCTCCGGCCTGATCCGCAAGTACGGTGAGGACAGCGCCGGGGTGCTGGCCTGGGCGCAGCAGGCCGCCGTCCGCCTGTCCGAGCTCGAAGGCGACGACGAGCGCATCGACGAGCTGACCCGCGAGTGCGACGAGCTGACCGACCGGCTCACCGAGCTGGCGGCCGAGCTCACCAAGGTGCGCCAGGCCGCCGCCGAGCGGTTCGGCCAGGCCGTGACCGAGGAGTTGACGGCGCTGGCCATGCCGCACGCCAAGGTCGTCGTCCAGCTCGGCCAGAGCGAGGAGTTCGGCCCCGACGGCCGCGACGAGGTGGAGCTGCGGATGGCCGCCCATCCGGCCGCGCCGCCGCTGCCGCTCAACAAGGGAGCGTCCGGCGGCGAGCTGAGCCGGGTGATGCTCGCGATCGAGGTGGTGTTCGCCGGTGCGGATCCGGTGCCGACGTTCGTGTTCGACGAGGTCGACGCGGGCGTCGGCGGCAAGGCCGCGGTCGAGATCGGGCGCCGCCTCGCCCGGCTCGCCCGCACCGCGCAGGTGATGGTGGTCACCCACCTGCCGCAGGTGGCGGCCTTCGCCGACCAGCATCTGGTGGTCGAGAAGGCGAGCGACGGCAGCGTCGTGCGCAGCGGGGTGGTGGCCCTCGACCATGAGGGGCGGGTGCGCGAGCTCTCCCGCATGCTGGCCGGTCTGGAGGACTCCGAACTGGGCCGTGCGCACGCCGAGGAACTCCTGGGGCTTGCAGCGGCGGACAGGTGATCCTGGGTGACATAGTGGACACGCCGCGTCATGCGTGGCCCCTGCGCGGTTTCTCTCTGGCAGGATGGTCATGATGAAGGTTCCGGGAAGCAGGATGCCGGGCCTCCGCGGCTGGAAGGCCGAGAGCCTTCCCGGTGTCAGGGCAGTGGCGAGAATCGACCGGCGAACCAAGAGGCTCACCAAACGCCTCCAGCCGGGGGAAATTGCGATCATCGACCATGTCGACGTAGACCGGGTCAGCGCGGAGGCTCTTGTCGCATGCGAGGCTGCGGCCGTGGTCAACACCGCCGCCGGCATCAGCGGCCGCTATCCCAACCTAGGGCCGCAGATCCTGCTGGAAGCGGGCGTTCCGTTCATCGACAACGCCAATCAGGAGTTGTTCGAGCGGGTCAAGGACGGCGACGTCGTCCGGGTCTGCGACGGCGTCGTCTACCTCGACGATGACATCGTCGGCAAGGGCGACGAGCAGAGCGTCGAGACGGTCGAGGCTGCCATGGCCGAGGCACGCGCGGGGCTGGCCGTCCAGATCGAGGCGTTCGCCGTCAACACCATGGAATACGTACGCGGTGAGGGCAGGCTCCTCATCGAAGGCGTCGGCGTGCCCGAGATCCGCACCTCCATGGAGGGCAGGCACGTCCTCATCGTGGTGCGCGGCTACCACTACAGAGAAGACATCGCCACGCTGCGGCCCTACATCCGCGAATACCGTCCGGTGCTCGTCGGCGTCGACGGCGGCGCCGACGCGCTGCTGGACGCCGGCTACCAGCCCGACGTGATCGTCGGCGACTTCGACTCGGTCTCCACCAAGGCTCTGACCTGCGGTGCCGAGCTCGTCGTGCACGCCTACCGCGACGGCCGTGCCCCCGGGCTCGAGCGCGTCCACGAGCTCGGCCGCGAAGCCGTGATCTTCCCCGCCACCGGCACCAGCGAGGACATCGCGATGCTCCTGGCCGACGACAAGGGCGCCGAGCTGATCGTCGCGGTCGGCACGCACGGCACGCTGGAGGAGTTCCTCGACAAGGGCCGCCCCGGCATGGCCAGCACCTTCCTCACCCGCCTGATCATCGGCAGCAAGCTCATCGACGCCAAAGGCGTGAGCAGGCTTTACCGCAGCCGCATCACCACGCCGCAGCTCCTCCTGCTGGTGATCACCGCGCTGATCACCATGGGGGTCGCGCTCTTCCTCTCGCCGATCGGCCAGACCTGGCTGAACGGCCTGCAAGACGCCTGGAACGCCTTCATCTTCTGGCTGGTCGGACTCTTCTCGTGATCGATTTTCGTTACCACCTCGTCTCCATCGTCGCCGTCTTCCTGGCCCTGGCGGTGGGAATCGTGCTGGGCACCACGCTGTTGCAGGAGCCTGCGGTCAAGTCGGCGCAGGAGATGACGGCCGCGCTCACCAAGACGAAAGAGGAGCTGCGCGGGCAGATCGACACGCTGCAGGGCCGTGAGGCCGCCAGCGACGCGCTCATCACCTCCATGACGCCCGACATCGTGGCGGGCGACCTGGCCGGGCAGAGCGTGCTCCTCATCGAGACGCCCGGCTCCAGCACCACGATCCGCGAGGCGGCGCAGCAGGTGCTCGGCCAGGCGGGCGCCGAGATCTCCGGGCGCGTCACGCTGACGGAGAAGTTCCTCGACCCCAAGGGCGCCGGCGTGCTCGACGGCCTGGTCAACCAACTCAAACCGGCCAACATGATCTTCCCCGAGACCGCCACCGCCTGGGACCGCGCCGCCACGTTGCTCTCCGCCGCCCTGGTCACCACCGATCCCGCCCAGGTCGGCACCCCCAACGCCGCCACCACCGAGGTGCTAAGCGCCTTCGAGACGGGAGGGCTGCTCAGTGTCGACGGCGACCCCGGCAAGCGGGCCACGCTCGTTGTGGTGCTCGCGCCGGAGAAGCCGTTCGAAGGGGAGAACGCGGAGACCCAGGCGGGGGCGATCGCCTCGATGGCCGACGGGTTCGACGTGGGCGGCAACGGCACGGTGCTCGCCGGAGGCCCGGCCGCCGCCACCGCCGTCCCCGGCGACCCGATCGGCCACACCCGCGACGACAGCGACATCGCCAAGCGCGTCACCACCGTCGACACGGGCGACATGCCCCTGGGCCGCGTCGTGATCGTCCAGTCGCTCCAGGAGCAACTGGCCGGGCGCTCCGGTCACTATGGCGTGGGCATCGGGGCGTCGGCCCCCATGCCGGCGGTGACGTCCGCCACTCCATCCCCCACCAGCGAGTCAGGGAGCTGACATGCCTGCCAGCCGGGCCCGTAGCCTGCTCTACGCCCTTGCAGGCGCCGCGATCGGCGCCGTCGCCGCCCGCGCCGCCTACACCGCGTTCACCCGCAACCGGCCGGCCGAGCTGAGCGGCCGGTGGACGCGCAAGAACCATCGCGGCGAGCCCATCACCCTGCTGGAAGGTCCCGCGTTCGTCGCCGGCGCGGGCGCCGCAGCCGCGCTCACGCCCGGCATCCCCGGCCGCGTGCGTGCCGCCGCGCTGCTCGCGGGTGCCGGCAGCGGCGCTCTCGGCGCCTACGACGACCTCTACGGCACCACGGCCTCCAAGGGTTTCAAGGGGCACCTGACCGCACTCGCCCGCGGCGAGGTCACCAGCGGAGCCGTCAAGATTCTCGGCATCGGCGCCACCGGACTCGGCGCCGCCGCCCTCGTCTCCAAGGGCCCCGCCGACACCCTGGTCAACGGCGCGGCCATCGCCGGCGCAGCCAACCTCGCCAACCTCTTCGACCTGCGGCCGGGCCGCGCCATCAAGGTCGGCCTGCTCACCGGCGGGCCGCTGCTCGCCGCCACGGTCCTGCACGACTCGCCCGCCGCCGCGGCGCTGACCGCCGTCCCGCTCGGGGCCGCGGCCGCGCTGCTGCCCGACGACCTCGGCGAGCGCGCCATGCTCGGCGACGCCGGCGCCAACTCCCTGGGCGCGCTGCTCGGGCTCGCCGCGGTGGCCAAGCTCGGCAGGCCCGGCCGCTACGTCATGCTCGGCACCGTCGTGGCCCTGACCGCGGCCGCGGAGAAGATCAGCTTCACCAAGGTCATCGCCGGCAACCCCGTGCTCAACCGCCTCGACATGATGGGCCGCCGTCCCGTCGACCCCGCGTGATCCGCCGGCCGCGTTTGTCGGTACGACCTGCCAGGATGTCTGCGTAAGCATGATCGTGCGCGGGGAGGCGGCGTGCGGGTGGTGACGGCGCGGGGCGTTGCCGGCGGTGCCCTGCTCATCGGGGCGCTCACGGTGCTGGCACGCATCGCCGGCTTCGCCAAGCAATATGCCTTCGCACAGACGGTCGGCACCAACTGCCTGTCCACCGCCTACATGACGGCCAACCAGATCCCCAACATCGTGTTCGAGGTGGTCGTCGGCGGCGCCCTGGCGGGGATGGTCGTTCCCGTCCTCGCGGGGGCGTCCGGGCGCGGCGCGGACACGGCTGACGACGGCGGGCCCGGCGAGCGGGCAGGGCGGATCAGCTCGGCGCTGCTGACCTGGGTGGTCGTCGTGCTCGTGCCGCTGGGCGTGCTCACCGCGCTGCTCGCCGAGCCGATCACCGGGCTGTTCTTCGGCGACGTCATCGACAACTGCCGCGACGCCGGCGCGGTGACGGCCGTCGCCACCCGGATGCTGGTCGTCTTCGCCCCCCAGGTCCCCCTGTACGGCGTCGCCGTCGTGCTCTACGGCGTGCTGCAGTCACACAAGCGTTTCGCCGGGCCCGCAGTCGCGCCTCTGGTGTCCAGCATCGTGGTCATCGTCGCCTACCTGCTGTTCGTGCCGCTCAGCGGCGGATTCCGCGACCCCGCCGAGGTGCCGCGGGCGGCCGAGCTGACGCTGTCGATCGGCACGAGCCTCGGGGTGCTGTCCCTGGTGCTGGCCGTGGCCGGCCCCGTGGCCCGCCTGGGGTTGCGGTGGCGGCCCACCTTACGTTTCCCCAGCGGTGTGGCCGTGCAGGTGCGCAGGCTCGCCCTGGCCGGGATCGCGGCCCTCCTCGCCCAGCAGGCGGCCATGATCGTGGTGCTGCTGCTGTCGAACAACGCGATCGGCAACGGCGCCATCACCGTCTACAACTACGCGTGGGCGATCTACCTGATGCCGTACGCCGTGCTGGCCGTGCCCATCGCCACCAGCGCGTTCCCCCGGCTGTCCGCGCAGGCCGCCGACCCGGAGGCGTTCTCCGCGCTGGCCGCGCGCACGACGCGGGCCGTGGTGCTGGTGTCAGGGCTGGCCGCCGGGGTGCTGGCCGCCGCGTCAGGACCGGGGGCCGTGGTGTTCCTCGGGGCCAGGAGCGAGGTGCCCGCGTCCGAGCTGGCCGCGGCGATCGCCCTGTTCGCGCCCGGGCTGGTGGGATACGGCCTTATCGCGCACGCGAGCCGGGTGCTGTACGCGGCCGGCCGTGGCCGGGCGGCCGCCACCGGCACCGTGGCGGGGTGGCTGGTGGTGATGGCCGCGCAGGTCGTCTTCGTGCTGCTGCTGCCCGAAGGGTGGAAGATCGGCGGGATGGCGCTCGGCATGAGCGTGGGCATGAGCGTGGGCGGGGCGCTGCTGCTCGCCTCGGTCGTGCAGGCCCGGGGGCGCGGCGCCGTGGCGGGGCTCGTCAGGGCCGTCGGCGCCGGCGCTGCCGGAGGGACGCTGGGATACCTGGCGGGGGCATCCGTGGCCGGATGGCTGGGGTGGGACGGCGGCTGGGCCAGCCTGGGGGCCACGGTGGTGGCGGCCGCCGTCGCGCTGGCCGTGGGCGTCGCCGTCGTGGCACTGGCCGACCGGCCCGACGCCGCGGCCGTCGCCGAGCTGCTGCGGCGCAGGCGGACGTGACCGGCGGGCATGGTGTGATGGAGCGCCGGTTGAGCGAGGCGCGGTGTGCTGCGGTGCGTGTGCTGGGCGGTCGTGAGCGGGCGCGTATGGCGAGCGGGCGTGTGCGGTGTGCAGTGAGCGGGTGTCTGCGGGGTGCGGGCGTGTGCCGGCGGGTCAGGAGGAAGGAGAGGGTCATGCGGGTGGCTTTCGTACTGGGCACCGCGTCCGGAGGCACGGGGCGGTATGTCCTGATGTTGGTTGAGGGGCTGGTGCGGCGGGGGCACCAGGTGCTCGTGCTCGGGCCACGCAGCGTGGAGGAGCAGTTCTCGTACGCCGGGGCCGGCGCGCGTTTCGTGGAGGTCGCCGTCGCCGACCGGCCGCATCCGGTCAACGACCTGCGCGCGGTGCTGGCCCTCAGGCGGCTGACGCGCGACGCGGACGTGGTGCACGCCAACGGCTTGCGGGCCGGGGCACTCGCCGCCCTGGCCAGGCCGGGCACGTTGGTCGAGCGGGGCACGGCGGCAGGCCCGGACGCGGCGGCGGCGCCGGGTGCGGCCGCAGGTTTCGGCGGGAGCTCTGGGACGGCGGTGGAGCCGGGCGGGGCTGACC